>CAVELH010000035.1:0-1771 GCA_963616385.1 bacterium
ATGCGAAGGTTAAGGGACGAAAGGGAGTTGTCCTTACCTGCAAAGATAAGTTAGTTCCCTATTATACAAAGTTCGGATTCTTAAGCGAGGGTGTGTCTGAATCTACACATGGTAATGTAATATGGAACCAGATGCGTTTGACATTTTAACATTAGTATGATGCCAAATCAGATACACATGATATAAATTAATATCAGTATGATGCCAAATCAAATACATATGATAAATTAATATCAGTATGATGCCAAAACAGATACATATGATAAATTAACATCATTTTGGTGACAAATCAGATACACATGATAAATTAACATCAGCCTGTCACCAAACACAATATAAATAATGTTTTAATGTTTATGTGGTCGTGAGTTCTGCGTCCAGTTTTGAGGGTTAGTATCGTCCGGTTCTAACCCTGCAAGTATACTTTCGTAGTGAGCAACCTTGTCGTCCATGTATTGGACAGTTGCTTTCACTTCCTCCAGTTTTTTATATGCAAGCTCTCTCTGATTTAAAATTATCTGATAACGTGCGTTAAGGTTTTCCTTTGATTCTTCTTTGAGACATAGCATACAATATTGTTTGATTACGTCTATGGAAGCTCCACACCCCTTTAGACATGTTATTCCCTGCATCCAATTAACAGACTCTTCGTTAAATATTCTGTGATTATCTTTATCCCTATCACAGGGAAGTAATCCTATATCTGTGTAATATCTGATTGTATGTTCAGAAGCATCAAACATTTTAGAAAAATCTTTAACTGTATAAGTCATAAATAATACCTCACTTAAAATGATATCCACGAAATACGAGGCTGCAAAAAAACTAAATAAAGCTACACAAAATCTAAAAAAATCTAAATAAAAAGTGTTTGCCTTCGAGTAACACGAAGGTGATATATTTAATATAGCACAGTAAAAATCATGGTGCAATAATTGAAAGTGAGGATGTAAGAATGGAGTTTATTAAGCTTAATAATCAAGTGGAAATGCCTATGCTTGGATTTGGTACATTTATGAATAATGGTCCTGAATGTGAAAAGTCGGTACGCTGTGCGATTGATGCCGGTTACAGATTGATTGATACAGCAGAGGCATATGGAAATGAGAAGGAAGTTGGAAATGGAATAAAACAAAGTGGCATTAATAGAGAGGACATTTTTATTGTGACAAAGATTAATTTTCGTTCATACGAAAATACAAGGCAGACAGTAATGCAATCTCTAAAAAACTTGCAGACAGATTATCTTGATATGGTTTTGCTGCACTGGCCTTTCGGAAACTATTATGTTGCTTGGCGGGAGTTAGAGGAAATGTACAGGGAAGGTGTGATTCGTGCAATCGGAATTTCCAATTTCAATCCTGACAGAATGATAGATTTGATTTCATTTAATAGTGTGAAGCCAGCCATAAATCAGATAGAAACACATCTGTATTGCCAGAGAACTAAAGAGCACGAATGGGAGGACAAATACGGAGTAGCACATATGGCATATGCACCACTTGGACAGGGACAGGCAAATGAGATGTTTGCTGAAAAAACTGTGTTAGATATAGCAGAGAAATATAAGAAATCAGCAGCTCAGATTTTGCTTAGATTTAATATACAGAATGGCGTGGTTGTTATACCAAAATCTGTTCATGAAGAGAGGATTAGGGAGAATATAGATATATTTGACTTTGAACTTGATGAAAATGAGATGGAAACTCTTAGAACACTGGATAAGTCTGCTCCTATGATAGGAAATCCAGAGAATCCGGAAAAAACAGAA
>CAVELH010000035.1:1781-16791 GCA_963616385.1 bacterium
GTAGAAAATAATGTAACTAAAAATATTTCCTAATAGATGGATTGGTGATAAAATATAATAAATCTGTGTAATAGGAGGAACGAGACTATGAAATATACAAAGCTTGGCAATACAGATATAGAGATTTCAAAGGTATGCGTAGGATGTATGAGTTTTGGAAAAGCCAAAACTATGCATGACTGGACTTTGGATGAGGAAAACACTGAAGCTGTCGTTAAGCATGCGTTAGAGCTTGGAATTAATTTCTTTGACACAGCTAATGGTTATTCAGCAGGTACAAGTGAGGAGTATCTGGGACGGGCACTTAAGAAGAATATTTCCAGAGATAAGGTTGTTATTGCTTCAAAGGTTTATTTTAATGCGGGAAGATTATCTGAGAAGGCAATTAAGAGAGAGATAGAGGGAACACTAAAGCGTCTTGGAACAGACTATCTTGATTTGTATATTATTCATCGTTTTGATTACGATACACCTATTGAGGAAACTATGGGTGCATTAAATGATTTGGTTAAGAGCGGAAAAGTGCGTGCACTTGGAGCTTCGGCTATGTATGGTTACCAATTTTATAATATGCAGTTAGAGGCAAGAAAGCATGGCTGGGCTGAGTTTGAGGCTATGGAAAATCATTATAATCTGTTGTACAGGGAGGATGAGAGGGAGCTTATTCCTATTTGCAGGCAGATGGGTGTTTCGCTTATGCCATACAGTCCTCTTGCCGCAGGACATCTCACAAGACCTACATGGACAGCAGATACATTAAGAAGTAAAACTGACATAGTTGCAATGGGGAAATATGACCGCATGGAGCAGCAGGACATAGAGATAGTTAAGAGAGTTTATGAGCTTGCTAATCGTTATGGAGTGAAGATGCAGCAGATAGCATTGGCATGGCAGTGGGAAAATCAGGTGGCGTCACCTATTGTCGGTGCAACAAAGGCTTCTTATCTGGATGATGCGGCTGGAGCACTTGACGTTAAGCTCACAAAGGACGATATGGCATATCTGGAGGAATTATATATGCCACATCCGATAGTTGGTGCTATTGACCATAATCCTCCAGAGGGTGTTATGCTTTTGGATGAAAAGAAGTAAAATGTGCAAATAAAAATAAGTGTTATTCGTAGGTATCATTGAATAACACTTATTTTTTGATTTATTAAATTACTTTAACCCTTTTGTAAGAGGAATTAACATAAGTAGCAAGATAATTCCTATTAAACCAACGATTACTCCGATAATCATCTTGGCAAATACCATACAGAGACACATTCCAACGCCGAGTATAAGCGCACCAACGATAGCCAAAGCGACAGTTCCAACAGTTTTGGCATTTAACTTTATAGGCTCCTTGCCCTCCATTCTTCGCCATACAATCAATGTGATAATCAATACGACAATACCGATTACGCCAGAAACAATGCCCTGATTAAACATGTTCCATTCAGGTATAAGAGCCATGCACATTCCAAGTGCAAAGAATACCATTCCAATAGTTCCAAGAATCATAGCTACAAAATTACTCTTTTTCATAATTACCTACCTCTTTTCTTCTTTTTCTTCTAAGAAAGCATTTACAAATGCATTTTCTATTTTCTTATATGTTTCTACCACGCCAGTCTCAATTTTTTTGTATACACCAGTTACCTTTTCAGCAGTTTTGCCGGTTTTTAGAGTGTATCCTGAAGGACTGCCTGCATCCTCTTGCAGGAATTTGTCTGTAAATTTTTCTTCTACAGTCTTATATCCTGATATGATTTTTGTTCCAAGCTTGCCTGGTTTTAATTGATATTCTTTCATTATATTGCCTCCGTTTTATATAACTTGTTTATATGTATCTTACAGTTGTTATAATAGAGGAGAAATGTTTATGAAATGCTTGAGTTTTGTTAAAGTAATATTAAAAAAGCTGCTGGATATTATTATTTATCCAGCAGCGTTCTTTATAATAGAGAATGTCCTTTTTCACATATTTCATATATCTCATCGTACTTTTCTTCAATATATGGTGTTATATGTTTCGTTTTCTCGATAAGTATTTTTTTGTAGACAAAGTATGGCAGAGTCCAGCCAATAAATGCGGGGATTGCCAGTACAATGCACAGCCATATTATTGGTGGTTCGGCGGTTACTGCAAATACTGAGCCAGCCATAAATGCAGTTCCTATTATGCCAATGGCAATCGAAATAGCACAGGCGAGAGATGTCTTTGATTTTTCAAGGGAGTTTATATTGTCCATATCTGCTTCAAAGTGTCTTTGTAGTCGTGTGAGCTCAGCCTTATTTACAAGCTTGCGGTTTCTTTTAAGCTTGATAATCATTTTGCCGCCTGTTATCTGTGGCGGAAAGTTGTCATCCTGAAACCATCCGAAGCTTTCGTAGCAGTCTAAATAAAAAGAGGCTAAGTCCTCATTAACATTTAATTCCTTGTACTCGTATGCCATATAAGAGGAAGGTGTTGATTTATCCATATTATGTTACATCTCCTTATTTTCCTGTAATTTTGGAATAGTTACTGTAAATGTAGAGCCTGACTGTGGTACGCTTTTAACAGTTATTGTGGCATCTGACAGCTCTAATATACGTTTCACCAGAGCAAGACCTAAGCCATTTCCGTGGGTTGAATGGCTGCTGTCACCCTGATAGAACTTATCAAAAATGTGCTTTATTACCTGTTCGTCCATTCCGCATCCTGTATCACTGATAGATATAATTACGTTGTTATCATCTGTTGTCTCGGACAAAGTGATAGTCCCACCATCAGGTGTGAATTTGACAGCATTTGAAAATAAATTACTCCATACTAACTCCATCAATTCTGAGTCAGCGTGAACCATTGCATAGTCATCAAGGCTTGCTTCAAAATCTATATTTTTTTGTTCCCATGAATCCTCGTATTGTACTGCACATTCGCATAGCTGGGCGCATACGTCATAGTCAGAAGCAACGGGTAAGAGTGTCTGTTTTTCAAGCTTGTTTAGCTTGAGCATATTTTGAATAAGATTTGACAGACGCTTGGTGGAATATAATATGTTATCTATATATTCCTGTTGTTCCTCTGTGAGGGCTCTGTCATTTTTCAGTATTTCTGCATTACTGTATATTACAGTAAGAGGCGTTTTAAATTCGTGTGACACATCAGAAAAAAAATCTGTTTTCAGAGTTTCAATACTGCCTAATTCTTCAACCATTTTATTGAAATTATCTATCAGCTCATCGAGCCAGTCTGCTTTATCTGATGTGTGTTCGGGACGAAGATATACGGAGAAATCTCCTGACGAGACCTTGGTTGCAGCGCACGATAATCTCTCAAGTGGTTCCTGATATTTTTTGCGAATTTGCCAGCTTGTCAGCAGGGTAAATGACACAGATGAAATAAACCAAAAACCGAATATGGATATTACATTATATAAGGGTATTTCGTGGATATCAATGTAGTTTCCGATAATCTTCATCTGTATGGTTGTAATTATGGCAAATACAATCAGTGTAATTACAAAAATAGTTATGTTAAAATATCTTTTGGAAGATTTTAAGTCTCTGTTTTTCATAATAACACCGCCTTATAACCAAGTCCTCTTACAGTCTTAATTTCAAAACCATCGCAGTCGGAGAATTTATCTCTCAATTTAGTTATATATACATCAACTGCACGAAGGCTGGTATCTGAGTCGAGTCCCCAGAATTCATCCATTAGCTGAGCTCTTGTAAATGTTTTCTTCGGGTAAGATAAAAGCTTAAACAGTATGTTAAATTCTCTTGTTGCGACAGCAATTTCTTCACCATCTATCTCTGCGGTCATGGCATCTGCATCTAGTGTGAGATTACCGACAACCAGCTTTCTTTCCATTTCGATATTGGCACGTCGTAAAAGTGCACGCACACGCATTTCCAATTCTGCCAGCTCTATAGGCTTAACCATATAATCATCTATGCCGAGTAAAAATCCCTTTTGCTTTGAAGGAAGGTCATCCTTAGCAGACATAAAAAGTATAGGTATATGCTTATTTACTTCTCTTATATGTCTTGCAAATTCAAAGCCATCTATCTCCGGCATCATAATATCAGAGATTATTAAATCATACAGGCTGTTATACAGCTCATCATATGCACAGTTGGCATTAAGTACACCTTTAGCTTCAAAGCCACAATCGTTTAACCATGTGCATACAGTTTTATTTAGTTTTTCGTCATCATCAACGACTAGAATATGAATCATAAGGCGGTCTCCTTTTTCTCTATATTTTTGATGTGAATGAGCATGTAGCAGCCTATAAGGGTGCATATTATTCCCATCATAATTCCCATTAATCCGTTTGTTTTCGATGGATTATAAGAGGGCATATCTTCATGTGTAAATGAGAGTAATGCAGTCTGTGTAAGCACGAGACATATTAAGGATGACGCAAGATTAACCATTTTGAGTGCATGATACAGGAGCTTATTGTTGCGTCGCTCAACTATTACCCCGCGGATATTGACACCGATTTCTGTAAATGTGAAGGTTGCGATAGTTATTCCTACATAAATGTTATAGCGTGGGTTCTCTGGTTTCCACAACAGTCTCGCGGAGTAAATTGCATACAGCAGACTTGCTATGATTAATATTATACCAGTCAAACGATAGTACGCATAATGTTTTTTTGAATCACTCCGCATACCCTTTATAATACAGAGCTTTGCGACAACTATTCCGTAAGTGTAAAATGCACTGACACACATAAAAAACGAGAGTGCAATAAATCCTGTAATGAGCTTGCCGGTTCCTATTATGAAGCTTCCGAAGCAGGTGGCTCCCGTTATGTGCAGCCTGTATTTTTGATTTATATTTTTGATGGTTTGCAGGTACTTTGCCATATGTATACACCTCATTATTGTAAAAATATATTCCTGAAGTGTTTTTGTATTGTTTGAGTTTTGTTTCAGAATTGTTAATTGATATGTGTGCTCTATCTTTCATTTATTAAAATATAGAATCCGGTTATAGCCACAATAGTTGTTAAAATAAAAGGTATAATTATTTTTGACATTTGCAAAACTCCTTTCTGTATATGATGTTGAAATTATGAATTATAAATATTTTAGAAATGTATAAGTTTTGTTTCATTTATATTAATTACATTATTGATAGTATAAATGTATAGTTTTATAATGTTTTACAGATAAAGGATTTGTATTTAAAAGGAGGCATATGTCATGGATTGGGAAAGAGTTGATTTGAGAAATCCCACACCTGAGCTAAGGGAGACATGGGATGAGACGAGAAGAAGTGAGGAGCTTTGCTTCAGGATTAACACAACTATGCCATACACCGAGGAATATAATCAGCTTGTGAGAGAGCTTTTTAAAGGAAATATTGGTGAGGGAAGCATGGTGAGACAGGGAGTGCATATAATTATGGGTGACCATGTCAAGGTAGGTAACCATGTGTCAATTATGTATAATTTTGTGTGTATGTCCAGAGGCGGAGTTGTGATTGAAGATGATGTCAGCATTGCTGCCAATACTCAGATTTTGACTAACAACCATGATGAGCATCAGCATAGAATTCTTCTGTGTAAGCCAGTAGTTATAAAGAAAAATGCATGGATAGGTGCAGGCGTTACAATACTTCCGGGGGTTACAATAGGTGAAAATGCTATTGTAGGTGCAGCGTCAGTTGTGACCAGGGATGTGCCAGCCAATACTATTGTGGTCGGTAATCCGGCAAGAGTATTGAGGGAGGTGACGGTGGAGCACGAGTAAAACGTAGCTTATAACATTTATATATGACAGACTTGTATGTCTGGGAAGGAGTATTAATATGAGTAAGACTTTAGTAGCGTATTTTAGTGCAAGTGGAGTGACAGCAGAGGCAGCTAAGAGAGTGGCTGCGGCAGCAGGGGCAGATTTATATGAGATAAGTCCGGCAGTTCC
Organism: bacterium; assembly: GCA_963616385.1. GTDB lineage: Bacteria > Bacillota > Clostridia > Lachnospirales > Lachnospiraceae > Coprococcus_C. Next base: position 7,695 of record CAVELH010000035.1, read on the forward strand.
ATATACGAAGGCTGACTTAAACTGGATGGATAAGAAATCAAGAAGCAGCGTTGAGATGAACAATCCTGACTCAAGACCAGAAATCAAAACATCTGTAGATAATATGGCTCAGTATGACACAGTTATCATAGGCTTCCCTATCTGGTGGTATGTAGCACCAACAATCATCAATACATTTTTGGAAAGCTATGATTTTGCAGGAAAGAAGATTGCCTTGTTTGCAACCTCTGGCGGCAGTGGATTTGGCAAAACTGTAGACAAGCTTAAGGTATCTGTTGATGGTTCTGCAAGATTTGTTTCGGAGAAGCTGTTAAATGGTGCAAGTGATGCGGATATTAAGGAATGGATTAAGTCCATTTAATATGTTCTTGAAGATTTTACATTATCTTTACAACACATAGATTGTATGAATAATTTAATTCCCTTACATTTAAATTAAGTAAGTTTACTAAATATAAATGTAAGGGAATTATTTTTATGAAAAAATATTATGTACTTGATACAAACATTCTGCTTCAAAGTCCTAATGCGATATTTGGATTTGAGGATAATACAGTTGTTATTACGGGAACAACTCTTCAGGAGCTTGATTCCAAGAAAAATTTGGAGGGAGAGCTTGGATATAATGCACGTCAGGTTGCAAGAATTCTCGAAGATATAAGAAACAGAGGCAATCTGATAAAGGGTGTAAAGCTAAAGGAAATAGGTGGAAAGATTATATTTGAGCCAAATGAAGTATCACAGGAAAATCTCCCGGAAGGCTTTGATATTCACAAGCCTGACAATCGTATAATAAGCTCATGTATTGGAATTGGAAGAAAGACCAAAAAACCGGTTATATTGGTTACGAATGATATTATGATGAGAATAGCCGCAGCAGTATGTGGAGTGGAGGTTCAGGAATACAAAAATGACAGGATAAAAGAAACTGCATATATGGGATATCGTGAAATAAGTACATCGCGGGAAATTATTGATACGGTGTATAAGGAGCAATATATAGAACCAGATGTGTTAGATGTGGAGAATTCATTTGTTCCAAATGAATATATAACATTGACAGATGGAAATACATCAGCATTATGTGTTTACAGAGGAAACCAGATAAAGCTGTTGCGGGATATGAATGCATTTGGGATAAGACCACAGAACAGATTGCAGAGATTTGCGCTTGACGCATTGTTAGCTCCGGCAGATGAGATTCCGTTAGTTATATTGAGGGGACCGGCGGGAACTGCCAAAACTTTTTTGTCAATGGCAGCAGCTCTGGATAAGACATATTGGATTAATGGTAACAGACAAAGCGATGATACCTTGTATGATAAGATATATATTGGCAGGGCAAATGTATCTAGTGATGAGGCTTTTGGTTTTTTACCGGGTGAGCTTGAGGATAAGACTCGTCCGTTGTTAGGTTGTTTTTACTCAAACCTTGAGGATTTGTTAAGGAAGGGAACTAATGAGGCTGATGAACAAATTCAGATGCAGATAGATGACATGATGGAGACAGGAATGCTTAGAGTTTTTCCCTTGGCATATATCAGGGGTATGAGTATAAAAAATAGCTTTATAATTTGTGATGAAGCGCAGAATATAGGAAGAACACTGATAAGAGATATAGTAACCAGATGTGGACAGGGTTCTAAATTAGTTATTCTCGGAGATACAAATCAGATAGATGTTCCATTTCTGGATAAGAGTAATTCTGGACTTACATATATAGCACATAATATGAAAGGAAGTAGTAAATGTGCACAGATAACATTTACAGAGAGGGAATCTGTAAGAAGTGAGCTTGCAGCCGAGGCATTGGTGAGATTGACCTGACGCAAATATTTTGGCTTATAATTATTGTACATAGGATTAATAAACTGGAGGTAATTTTTTGACATTTAATGAGATAAGGACCAATAAGGAAATTAATGAATTTATAAAAAAGGGAAATTATAATCTGGGGCTGTTGGGGTATACAGACCATTCTGAAATACATTGCTCGATTGTTGCAGAAAATGCCGCAATGATTCTTGAAAAATTTGGATATTCTGAGCATGAAATGGAATTGGCAAGGATAGCTGGATATATGCATGACATAGGAAATGCAATTAACAGGCTGCATCATGCAGAATATGGAGGATTGCTTGCAAATGAAATATTAAAAGGGTTGGATATGCCAGTTGATGACAGGATAATAGTTGTATCAGCAATTTCTAACCATGATGAGTCTACAGGTGTTGCAGTTGATCCGGTTTCAGCCGCACTTATTATTGCAGATAAAACGGATGTAAGGCGAGACAGGGTAAGAAGTGAAAAGGGAAAGGCAGCATTTGATATACATGATCGTGTAAATTATGCTGTTACGAATCATAAACTAAAGATAAATGCTGACAAAAAAACAATTTCATTAAATCTACAGATAGACGCTAAGATATGCTCGATGTATGAATATTTTGAGATATTTCTTGAGAGAATGATGATGTGCAGGGGCGCGGCAGATATGTTAGGATCAACATTTAAGCTTATGGCTAATGGCTCTAAGGTTCTGTAGAGTTTTTGTATATTAAATGATAGGTCACATTTGCCTCATCATCCGTGATATGGATAATTTTTCTGTTTGAAAGTGCATTGTCAGGGTGAGAGGCAAAATTAGTTGTAAAACACAGCAGAGTGGAGCTTTTAATTAATTCCTCCATGTCAAAATCGTTAGTTTGTACGAGAAACTTTGAAGCAGGCATTTTCTGTTTGCAAAGCTCAGACCAGAAGCCTATCTCATCCTTGAGCAGGCAGTTAAAGCCGTTAATGTCTTTGAATGTCAAATGCTCATGGGATGCGAGGGCATGGTTTGAGGGTATACATACGGATAGGTTTTCGGTAGCATATATGCTGTCGTATAAGTCGTCCCCGCAGTAGGCGTAAGGGATGATTCCTATATCGCATATTTCATTTTTCACATCATTTATTATTTCAGGTATAGAACACAATTTAGAGGATATAGTATTTTCAGGATATTTTGATGAGAGGTCTGGAAGTAAAGTCCAAAGTGGTGCAGGAGCACATGATTCAACTGTTATTGTGCGAAGGCTTCTGTCATATGCCTGAACCATAGCTATGGCATTTTTCTCGTCGGCTAATAGAGCTCTTGCGTACTCAACAGCTTTAAGACCAGTTTCATTTAATTCAAGCTTATTTTTACCATGTATAAAAAGACTTACTCCGAAGGCATCTTCAACATGCTTCATATTTCTGGTAAGAGTTGGCTGAGAGATATGCATAATCTCTGAGACCTTTGACAATGTCTTATTTTCTGCAAAGCACACGAATTGTTTAAGCTCATATAAATCCAGCATAAAATCTATCCTCACTATTCATAAAATGAAATGCAACTTTCGATATTTATATTGTACATTTCCTTAAACTGCTTGTAAACTATTATTTGTAAACGGTTTCGTAAAGTAATTGCTTTTTTATATTTCGTGGTCCGGATAGCGGCTAAGTATGGTGAGTGGTTCTATGCAGGAACATTTGCGACAGCCGGCACTTAATGAGTGCGGAGCACGAATTTAGTACCGCTGCTCGGAGCAACTAAGTGGAAACGGTTCCGGAATAGAACCACTCACCATGCTTAGCCGCTATCCGGACCACGAAATATATAAGCAATTACGAACCTTATAAAGATTAACACAGGAGGTATTAAACATGGAATATGTAACATTGAATAATGGAGTAAAAATGCCAATACTTGGATATGGAGTATACCAGACACCACCAGATGAGACGGAGAGATGTGTGCTTGAGGCGATAGAGATGGGTTATAGAAGTATAGATACAGCTCAGGCTTATTACAATGAGGAAGGTGTGGGAAATGCAATAGCAAAGTGCGGTCTCCCAAGGGAGGAGCTTTTTATCACAACAAAAATCTGGATTACAAATGCCGGATATGAGAAAGCCAAGGCATCAATTAAGGAGTCTCTTAAGAAGCTTAAGACTGCTTATATTGATTTACTTCTTATTCATCAGCCATTTGGTGATTATTATGGAAGCTACCGCGCAATGGAGGGGGCTTATAGAGAGGGATTAGTCAGAGCTATCGGTGTATCTAACTTTTATCCTGACAGATATCTTGATATTGAGCATTTTAGTGAAATAAAGCCAGCGGTAAATCAGGTTGAGACTCATGTATTCCAGCAGCAGAAGATTGCAAAGGAGTATATGGAAAAGCATGGCACACAGATTATGTCATGGGGACCATTCGCTGAGGGCAAAAATGATTATTTCAACACCCCAGAATTGGTTGAGATTGGCAAGAAGTATAATAAGACCTCAGCACAGGTTGCACTCCGTTTCCTTATTCAGAGCAACGTGGTTGTTATTCCTAAGTCAGTTCATAAGGAGAGAATGGAGCAGAATTTCAATGTATTTGATTTTGCATTAAATGATGAGGAAATGAAAGTGATACAGGGCTTGGATAAGGGAGAAAGCTTATTCTTCTCACACCATGATCCAAAGACTGTTGAGTGGTTTATGAGCATATTATAAGAGAAATTTATTATAGTTTATAAATGGGTGAGAAATTATTGTCTTGACAATAGTTTCTCACCCGTTTTGGTGTTAAGGAATTTTAATGATATATTTTTATAAATCTCTATCTAAATCATCCGCTTTAAACATCGTATAACCCTCGTAATAATAACTGTGGTCAATGCCCTTCATATAGATTTCACGGTTGTTAATATCATCCGTCAGAGCATTTATAAGGAGATGTTTTATTTCTATATCCTTAATTGGGCTGCGCTCCATTGCAAGAAGGTAATCATCCTTATCAACTTTGCTCCAATCAATGACCTTGCCGATTTCATTTTTGAATATATGGTCAAGCCATATGCGTGTGCTACGACCATTTCCCTCTCTGAAAGGATGAGCAATATTCATCTCTACATATTTTTCTACAATCTCGTCAAAGCTTGACTGAGGCATTTTATCAATATTTTCTAATGCTACCTGCAAATACATAAGTGGGGCAAAGCGAAAGCTCCCCTTTGCAATATTGACGGTTCGTATTTTTCCGGCAAAGCTATAAATATCTTCAAATAAATATTTGTGGATAGCCTGCAATGTAGAAAATTTACCAGCAGGAAGCTTGTCAAGCAGACCATTTTCAAATAGACGAATGGCTTTTTGCTTGCTTATGCGTTCTTCCTCACGGGCAAGGTCAACAGAGGTTGTAAGACCTAATTTATTCTCTAACATATAATAATTACCTCACAAAATATAAACAACTATATATAATTACATCTGCTCAGGACATTCAATACCAAGTAAAAGCAAAGCATCCTTGATAGTCTTTCTTGTAAGATGAACCATAGTCATTCGGGCATCTCTTACATTCTTCTCCTCTACGTTGATACGATTTGCGTTGTAAAACTTGTTAAATGCCTGTGCAACATCAACAGCAAATCTGGCAACTACAGAAGGCTCGTACTTCTCAGAAGCATCAACGACAACCTTAGGGAAACGGGAAATTTCCTTAAGAAGGTCGAGAGATTCTGCATCTGTAAGAAGAGAGTAATCTATTTCATTTCCGGCAACAAAATCATCTACCTTGCGGATAATGCTTGAGCATCTTGCGTAAGTATACTGTACATAAGGACCTGTTTCGCCATCAAAGTTAAGAAGCTTCTCCCATTTGAAAGAAACATCCTTGATACGCTGGTTGTAGAGGTCGTTGAAGAGTACAGCACCGACACCGATTTTCTTAGCTGTTTCTTCCTTATCAGGAATGTTAGGGTTTTTCTCCTCAATGATTTCCTTAATCTTAGAGATGGCCTCAAGAAGAATATCCTCAGCATAAATAACATTTCCGCTTCTGGTTGAAAGCTTAGCACCCTCTAAGCTTACAAGTCCATAAGGAATGTGAACTAACTGATCCTTAGCCCAATCATTGCCAAGCAACTCAACTACCTTAAATACCTGTGCAAAATGAAGCTTCTGCTCCTGACCTGTTACATAAAGGCACTTAGAGAAGTTGTAGGTTTCCTTTCTGTAGAAAATAGCTGCAAGGTCTCTTGTTGCGTAGATTGTGCTGCCGTCATTCTTAAGTATAAGGCAAGGTGCCATGTCGTATTCATCAAGATTGACAATCTTAGCTCCCTCACTCTCTGTTAAAAGGTTGGCATCTTCAAGCTTCTTGACAACTGCATCTGTCTTGTCACGATAGAAGCTCTCACCAAGATAATAATCGAAATCCATACCGAGAAGCTTATAAGTTCTCTTGTACTCAATAAGACTTATATCCTTAAACCACTGCCAAATGCGAAGTGCTTCCTCATCGCCATGCTCCATCTTAGTGAACCATGCACGAGCTTCATCATTAAGTGAAGGATTTTTCTCAGCCTCTTCATGGAATTTAACATAAAGCTTCATGAGCTCAGCTACACCATCACGCTTAACAGTTTCCTCGTCACCCCATGCCTTGTATGCAACAATAAGCTTACCGAACTGAGTTCCCCAGTCACCGAGGTGATTGATTCTTACAACCTTATATCCGAGCTTACTGAATATTTTATATAAAGAGTTACCAATTATAGTAGTTCTCAAATGACCTACATGGAAGTTCTTTGCAACATTAGGTGAGGAATAATCTATACAAATAGTCTGTCCCTCGCCCATATCAGATGAACCGAAGTTGTCAGCTAAAGCTGTGTCAACCATGGACTTAACGAATATTTCCTTATTAACAAAGAAGTTAAGATATGCCCCCTGAACCTGAATATCATCAAGGAAGTCTACGTCACCAATAGCCTCTTTTATGTCTGCGGCTATTAACTGTGGAGCTTTGTGCATAGTCTTAGCAAGTCTGAAGCATGGAAACGCAAAGTCACCCATCTCTGGCTTAGGTGGAATTTCAATAAGGGCAGAAATATCGTTAGCTGATAATCCCTCAACGTTATGTTCAATTAGTGATATAATTTTGTTTTTCATGGCTCCTCCATATAGAAATAGTTTATATTAAAAAGTTATATACAAATAAAGTAATTATAAATGTATAGGGAAGCTGAACTTCACCTGTGTACCTGACACAACATCACCTGTGATATCAAGGCTTCCATCAAGCAGATATATAATCTCGTGTGCCTTGTGTAAATTACTGTACCAGGGACTCTCACTTAAATAATCAGGATTTATTCCAGTTCCATTATCTTTAATTATTGCCTCAAGCATATTCGATGTTAAGCTTACACGGAATTCAATGCTGTTAGCATTTGCGTGTTTAAATATATTGTCAAAGAATATATTGGCAAGCCTGAAGAAATTGATTATAAATACAGGATGAAGGCTCACATCATAGTCTGCATATTCTGTAGCTGAGTCTATAATAACCTCTGGATGAGCTTCACGCATTGACATAAGGAAGTCATCGATACATTCCCATATAGTCTTGTCAGAATCAAAGCTGTAACCAAGTTTGTCGCATATATCATCAAGAGAATCTAAGGTCTTACGTGAGCTTAAATTAAGCTCCTGAAGAATTAGCTTGGCTCTTCCTATATCGGTTGAAAGCAGGTATGAGAGCATATCCATCTTATGCTGCATACCTGTGAGGTTGTCCTTCACATTCTTCTCAATAAGCGTTGTCAAATAAGCCTTATCAAAAGCATCCTGCATAAGTATATTGCAGCCGTGGGAATTAATATCAGACTTTGATGGCTCCTCTATAAATTCAAATCCATCCTCGTAGTCCTCTGCTGATGATATCTCTGGCTCAACATAGGTTTCTGAAACCTTTGTTATTGCCTCCTCTGCATCCGATAAAACGGACAATCTGTGCTTTAAGACAGTGAGCGAGCGTTCCATACTGTGTATCTTAGAGTTCAAAGTCTGCTTGACATCCAAAAGGTCATGAACCTGATTGTCAATTATTTTGCTGCGCTCCTGTTCAGTTCCGTCAGTGATAATAGGTGTAAATACACTTTTCTTGGAATTAGTTTTGAAAGCATAGATGTCTCTGGTTTTCTCAAGCTCATCTATTTTAATATCTATCTCAAATGCCTGAGTTTTGAGTTCTTGTATTTTTTCAAGATCATGCAGGAAAGTAGAATTAAAGTAGTCAAGCATCTCTTTGTTTGCTGCCTGAATAATCTCTATGTTATTCTTTGGTTTATCTTCCATACTGTCCTCCTAAAAAAATCCTATCAATATATTATCCTATATAATAAGTAAAAACACAAGTGAGAAAATAAAAAAGTTAAGGCTGTATTCATGTATAATATAACTAAGCAAAGTATTTTTGACGGGTGGGGGGGATGCTTAAGGCGGGTGGACAGTAGTTCCAAAGAGGGACATTTGCGACCGCCAGTGCTTAACGAATGCTCTGCATGAGTTTAGCACTGCTGCGCGGAGCAACTAAACGCAAGTGGTCCCGGCTTGGAACTTACTGTCCACCCGCCTTAAGCATCCCCCCCGCCCGTCAAAAATACTTTACCAAAATATATAGCCAATAAATAATTAAAATGTTATTATACATTCATATGCATTACAATAAGAAAGTCCTTGATAAGGTATTATATAGAGGAGTAGGAGTTTGACATGAGATTAAGAAATGTAAAGGGTTCAAGAGAGACCATAGCTGCAAATGAATATGTTGTACAAAACGAGACTGAGCTTAAGGGCAGATGGCATGAGAAATTCGGAAACGACAATCCAATTAATATAGAGATAGGCATGGGTAAGGGCAGGTTCATAATGGATATGGCTAAGCTAAACCCTGATATTAATTATATAGGAATAGAGAAGTTCTCAAGTGTGCTTGTAAGAGCGGTGGAGAAACAGAATGAGGAGCAGTTACCTAATCTGTTCTTTATAAGAATGGATGCGGAGAATATAGAGAACGTGTTTGAAAAGGGAGAGGTTGATTATATATATCTTAACTTCTCAGATCCATGGCCGAAGGACAGACATGCAAAGAGGAGACTTACATCAGTACAGTTCCTTGCAAGATATGTAAATATACTTGCTAAGGATGGTGGAGTAACATTTAAGACTGACAATCTTCCTTTGTTTGATTTTTCTCTTGAGCAGGTAGAAGAGGCTGGCTGGATATTAG
>CAVELH010000036.1:0-16580 GCA_963616385.1 bacterium
ATATGTATGCTTTCTCATCCGTATATCCACGCCATGCATTAAGAATCTTGTCGGCAAGCTCGATAATTCTGTCTGGTGTCTCACCGTTTAATCTTATTACTGACATAGGCCATTTTACTATGCCTGCCCTTATATCTTCATATCCCGCAAATGATATCTCAGTCTCAACTTCAGCCTTTGCCATTGCAAATGTATAATTACCGCCCTGAAAATGGTCGTGGCTTAGTATAGAGCCTCCAACTATAGGCAAATCGGCATTTGAACCTACAAAGTAGTGTGGGAACTGCTTTATAAAATCAAACATCTTAACGAAGGTATCTCTATTTATCTGCATAGGTACATGCTCACCATTAAACACTATACAATGCTCATTATAATACACATATGGTGAATACTGGAACCCCCATTTACTATTATTTATTACTAAAGGTATTATTCTGTGGTTTTCTCTGGCAGGATGATTGATACGTCCGGCATATCCCTCATTCTCAACGCATAGCTGACACTTAGGATATGACTGTGATTTCATAGTCTTTGCAAGTGCAATCATCTTAGGATCCTTCTCCGGCTTAGAGAGATTGATTGTTATATCAAGGTCTCCATACTCAGTTGAAACAACCCATTTCTTGTCACGCTTAACTCTGTATGTACGGATATAGTCTGATGCCTTGCTCAGATTATAGAAATAATCCGTAGCAGCCTTAGGAGATATCTCGTACTGTCTCCTGAACTCGCTTATTATGCGGCTTGGTCTCTCAACAAGAAGATTCATAATCTTAGTATCAAACAAATCTCTAAGCACAACTGAATCATCCTCAATAAGTCCATGCTCAAAAGCATAATCAAGAATACCCTTCAAGGTCTCCTCAAGCTTCTCAGGAGTGTCTATAGCACTTACCTCTCCCGGCTCTTCATAATCGTCAAGCTTTAACGTCATAAGGAGCATATTTGTTGTATATATAACATCCTCCTCTTTTATAAGATTGTTTGCCAGACCATAGTTCACTAACTGCTTTATATATGTGTTAATCATCAGTCATCCCTCCCTGAATATTAAATAACCTTTATTCCACCGTCATTTCTTACCTTTAGAACATGACAGCTTTCTTCTCCAAATATACTCTCTATACATTTCTTATATTCCGGTACTGCTTCATCCTGAATAAACACCTGAATAGTTCCCGCAAATCCGCCACCATGTACACGGCACACACCTACATCACCTATACAGCTTTCCGTTACAGCAAGTGCAAGAGTGACATTCTGTGAATATATATCCTTAGGACTGTAAATATTCTGCAAATACTTTGATGACGAATTACCGCTTGCCTTTATCACCTGCATAAATCCATTATAGTTAGAGCTCTTAAGTGCAGCTACAGCTTCTTCAACTCTCTTTTCCTCCTCGAAGAAATGAATTGCACGAATTACTGCTCTTCCTCCAACCTTTTCTCTTAACACAGGTATATTTCTGTAGAATTCCTTCTCGTCAACCTCTCGCAAATGCTCCTTTCCAAGAGCCTTTGCAACTGAATTCATCTCCTCAGGCACAGCCGCATAATCAGGTGTAAGGTCTGCGTGTGAGCCCTTTGTATCAACTATACAAAGACTTAATCCCGCACCATCAAAGTCGCTGTCAACCTTCTCAACAATGACATTTTCCTTGTCGGCGAAATCTATATATATCATTCCTCCAACGCTGCATGCCATCTGATCCATAAGTCCGCAAGGCTTACCAAAGTACACGTTCTCAGCATACTGTCCTATCTTAGCTATATCTACACTTGAAACACCCATATCATTGTATAGACCTGATATTATTGTTCCTATAAGGCTCTCAAATGCGGCAGATGATGACATTCCTGCACCCATAAGAACATCACTTGTTATAAATACATCAAATCCGCCAAGCTTAAATCCCTTATCTGCAAGACCAGCCATAACTCCTCTTATAAGAGCTGTGGTAGTTCCCTTTTCATCCTCTATACACGAAAGCTCTGTCACATCAACTGTCTCAAGCGGCATATCATCCGATACAAGTCTTATTATCCCGTTATCTGTAGGTGAAACTATCGCTATCGCATCAAGGTTAATGGAGGTTGCAAGAACTACTCCGTTCTGATGGTCCGTATGATTGCCACATACTTCACTTCTTCCCGGTGCACTGTATATCTCACAAGACTTATGCTCTGGAAACAACTCACTAAATCTGTCAATCGCCCTTACATATCTGTCTCTGTTATACTTTACTCTTTTCTCGTCTATATAGATGTTCTTTATCTTCTCATCAAATGCTCCGCTTGAAAGCATTTCCTTAATACTTTTTAAATCCTTCATAAGCAACCTCCATATATTATTTATAATCTTATTATCTTACACTCAAATGGTGAAAGACAATATCCATCAGCTTCGGTTGAAAATGCATTATGATTAATAAGGAATTTGACCTTGTTATCATCATAACCTCTGACAACTATCTCCACACCATCTGATGATTCGTTCATATCTATATTGTTTTCCTTCATAATCTGCTGCATAAGTCTGCTCATAATATTCTCATCAATACCACAGCCTATATAATACATACATCCATTCTCATTTTTCTTTCTGGTTACCGCTGCAAAGTCTTTATAGAATTCATCGCCATAACTAAACAGAACCTCAGCATCATCTACACAAATCATGTCACGGAAGATTCCACCGTTTCCATCACAGCCCTTAAACTCACCCTGTCCGATAAGCGGAAATGCATTGTAATCCTGTAAGCTCTCTGTCTCTACAACACATAAACCTGCAATGTCATTGTAATTAACCGGTATAGTCTTACCAAATGGAATATTATTGTTGTCATCCTTGACCGCTGAACGGTATGTCATAACAACTGTTCCACCATTTTTAACAAACTGCTTAATCTTCTCTTCTGTTTCAGGCTTTGTAATAATCATCTGTGGAAGTATTACAATATTATATTCTGATATGTCTCTATCACTTGGTATTACATCAACACCTACATTCACATCATAAAATGCTTTGTAGAATTTCTGCATTTCAGCCTGATTGTCTAAAAGTATACTCTGTCTCTGTATTCTGAATGAAGCCAGAGAATCATAGTCATACATAATTGCAACCTTATTTTTAACAGGTGCATCCATCAAAGCTGCATACTGGTTTATATCCCTGAAGAAATCCTGTACTTCGTAGAATTTTCTCCTCTTGACATTGTCAGCGTCTATAACTCCATAGCAGAACTGCTCAGCGCCTTTTGTAGCACCTCTGTATCTGAAATACATAAGTGAATTACAGCCATGAGCCATACTCTGATATGACCACATCTTAGCCTGATTAGGTCTTGGAAGAAATCCTGTTATATCATGTCCCTGAGCACCCATAATAGCCTCAGTAATCCAGAAATTTTCACCCTTAAGACCTCTTATATAATCAAGGTTAAATGCTATCTCATGTGGTGCTATAGGTTCCTTCTGTCCTCCCCATACAGGGTAGTTATTGTAAGCAACCTTATCTATATTCTTGGCAACCTTGCTATAATCCACATGCTTGCTAAGTCCTCCGCTCGGAAAATCATGCATAACAACTGCATTAGGAGCAATCTCTTTTATAAGTACAGTCTGGAAATTCATAAAGTCCACAATGCTCTTACTTCTGAATCTCTCCCAATCCTGCCTTAATGCCGGATTATGTGTTGTGATTGTCTCCATAGGTGTTGGTATCTCATCAAAGCTGTTATACTCCTGAGACCAGAATGTAGTTCCGTAATCATCATTTAATTTATCTATATCACCTTTAAATTTGATGTCGAGATAATGTCTGAATGCCTTTTGACAGTTCTCACAACAGCATACATCGCTCCCCTCATGTCCTATCTCGTTATCAAGCTGCCATGCGACTATCGCATCCTCATCCTTATAATGACGAACTAAGGCTCTTATAATTTTTTCAGAATACTCATACATATGTCTGCTGTTAAAGCAATAAACATGTCTTCCGCCAAAGGTTCTCTTCCTGCCACCCTCAAACTCAGATATTATATCCGGATATTTATTGGCAAGCCATGCAGGTATCGTAGCAGTCGGAGTTCCCATTATTACATGTAGTCCTCTTTCCTTTGCCTTTACAATTACATTATCAAAGTATGAAAAATCATATGCTCCCTCAGTTTTCTCCATCATATGCCATGAAAACTCAGCTATTCTTATCACATTACATCCAAGCTCAACAATAGTATCCAAGTCCTTTTCAAGCATTGAGTCATCCCACTGCTCAGGATAATAATCTACACCTAACCACATACAAGCTTGCCTCCTATCATGCATTTATCATTAATTGTTCTATTCTATCTTTGCATCTGACTTCTCCCGTTATATCCCTTCAAGCTATTCTTAGTGATTATGATTATATGTGTTTTTAGTAAAATTGTCAATGCGTTTTAGTAATATATTTATCTTTTTGGGTAAAATTATATGAGATAAAGTTTTACCTTTGTATTTTTGTTATTTTTTATAATAATTGCAAAAAAGCTGTACACCACACTTAAGTGCAGTGTACAGCCATCTTATTTTTATGCCCTTATATATTCTTTTTTACACTTCCGCGGACTACAAGACTACATGGAACTACTATTTTTCTAGGTAAACTTTTACCATTCCAAAGCTGTTCTAAACATTGTGTTGCCGACTCAGCATTCTCCTTCATGTAAACCTCTATGGAATCAAGTGCAGGATTACACTGTTCTGACATCATAGTGTTATTATATGTCACAATGCCAACATCATCCGGTATCGTAAATCCATTATCCACGATTGCCTTAACCATTCCGGATACAACAGAATCACTTGATACAAAAATTGCCTCCGGTGGTCTGCCGTTCTTCTCAATATATCCACTCATAACATCATACGCACTCTTAGAGTTAGTCTCACAATCAAGAACAAGGTCATCATCATAAGTTCCAAGCTCATTAAGTGTGTTCTTATAGTAATAATATCTTGGATCTATCGTAAGTATCTTCTTGCCATTATATGTACGGACTGAGCCAAGATAAGCTATCTTCTCATATCCCATGTCACGGAAATGATTAAGTATAAGTCTTACTGCCATATGATAATTAGACACTATACTGTAATACTTCATCTCATCCGGTGATGAATCAATAAACACAAGATTAGGTGTATATTCCTCAAGATTCTTTATTTCTTTCTCATTAAATCTGCCTATACCAACTATGCCATCAAGCTTCTGGTCATTATTCTTAATAAATCTGCCATTCTCATCCCTGTATAACTGTACTGTATTCCAGCCACGCGAAAAGCAGACAGAATCAAGCACATTCTTCATAACAAGATAATAGACATCCTCCTTAAGTTCCTCCATCTCAAACATCTGAACAACACCTATACACTTATCATCACCCATATATCCTTTGCCCAAAGCTGAATTCTTCTCCTTGCGGTATCTCTCAGACACTGGCATATAATTAAGCTCCTTAGCAATCCTTATAACATTCTCACGGGTACTGTCAGAAACGCTAAGCGTGCTGTCACAATTAAGTATTCTCGAAACCGCTCCCTGTGATATACCAGCACGTTGTGCTATATCCTTTAATGTCGCCATTATATTCCCTCCCTATCTTACTAAAATATTTTTCACAAGCAAGATAAAAGTTTTACTAAAAGTATATTACCACAGTGATTTATTTTCAGCAAGGATTTTTTTCAAAATATTCCATTTTTATTTAAACTTAATTAAACAACTGATATTTAATAATCTATATATCCGCTTATAGGCTCGATATACATACTATCATTTGTGACAGCCTCGTATCTGTAGCCATCATAATAATCTGTCCAGCCATTTGGAGCCTTATATACTTCGTTGGTATCCACATCATACACTCTCTCATATCCAAGAATTGCATCGCTCTGCTTCTGACTCATTATATCCTGACTTGTATTTCTCGCCTCCCAAGCCGCCATTATACTGTCAGCAGCCTGATTATATGCCTGACTAATCTGCTGTGCTGTCGCAACACCTTCGTTACTCTGAGCCATAGCCGAATTAACAAACGAATCTGTATACTCAAGGGTACCAAGGCACTGACATAATATATCCTGCCACTCTATAAATGTGTCCTTCTCGGCGGTTACGCCCATAATATTATATGCCATATAAAAGCCTGCATCTATGGATGTTCCCGAATACATATCATACATTACACCAGTCTCATGTGTAAAATCATAAACATCAGCGGTAAACATTCCCTCTCCCTCAGTTCCATTGCTGTCTGTAAAGGATGCCCTTAGTAATGCCGGATTTATAGCTGATGCACTCATAGATGAATTACTTGCAAAGCTCTCCATAGTCGTAAAGTTATTTAATCTTGGAAATGTATAACCACTATATGATGGCTCATCACTTTCAACATATGCAGCATAATCATTGAATACCTTGAAAAAATTCTCAGTAGAAGGCTCAGCAAGCACAGGAGCATCACCCAATACATAATAATCTCCGCCATAAGACTGATACATCTGTGTATAATAATCCTTTCCTGACTGACTATGCATAAGCGGCATAGCCTTAATCAATACAAATATCTGATTAATTGGCTTCTGTGGGTCATACACTCTTATAGAATGTGCCATACCATATGAACCTGTTGAAACCGTCCAGCCTGACGGAATACTCATACTGAAATCTGTACTCTGGTATGTCTCAAGAGTAACCTGCTTTGCCTCTGTTGGTGTTATCTTAATCTCCTTCTCCGTTACCTGCGGTTCGTCCTCAGTCGTATAATACTCTGTATCCCCAAGATCATCTGTAGTATTATGTTCCAACCCGTCAAATTTGTCGAAGCTAATCTTTTTATTGGAACTACCACACCCCGTTACGGATAGTGACAATAAAAATATTAATGCCCCGGCAATCAGTTTATTATGTTTCATAGTCAATGCTCCTCCCTGCTATAGTATTGTGTCATAAAACCTTTCACAACACATGTACCAATATATCACTAAACAGCGGAAAACATCAGTTGACATATGTCTCATATTTTATTTTTTGTTAATTTCTGTGGTACTTTCTATCCTCTTCCTCGTATTTTGGTTCACAAGTGAGTGATACACCTATTTTCTTAAACAACTGCTCATCAACAGATGACAGCAAAACTGTAGAATGAGCCTCACAGCCTTTAAGCTTAGACAACTGCTCTATCGCAAGTCTTGCATTGTCATCTGTAGCGGCTGTGGTTGAAAGTGCAATAAGTATCTCATCTGTATGAAGTCTTGGATTATGACTTCCAAGATACTTAATCTTCAATCTCTGAATTGGCTCTATAGCCTCGGGGGAAACAAGCTTTATCTCATGTGGAATACCTGCAAGCACCTTAAGTGCATTAAGAATTGCCGCTGCTGATGCGCCAAGCAAATCCCCAGTCTTACCTGTAACTATAGTTCCGTCAGTAAGCTCTATTCCCATTGCAGGATGCTCAGTTTCCTCTTCCCTTCTAAGAGCTGCCTGTGCTACAAGTCTGTCCTCAATAGATATACCAGCCTGTCTCATAAGAAGCTCTAGCTTATTCTTATCATCCTTTGACTGTCCATATCTCTTTCTGTCGCAAAGACATTTGTAATATCTTCTGATTATCTCCTGATTAGAGGCCTTGCAGCATGCCTCATCATCAACAATACAGTTTCCTGCCATATTTACGCCCATATCGGTAGGCGACTTATATGGGCTCTCACCTGCAATAAGCTCAAACATTGTAGCAACAACAGGGAATATCTCAATATCTCTATTGTAGTTTACAGTTGTCTCACCATATGCCTCAAGATGAAATGGATCTATCATATTGACATCATTCAAATCTGCTGTTGCAGCCTCATATGCAAGATTAACCGGATGCTTAAGAGGAAGATTCCATATAGGAAATGTCTCAAACTTAGCATATCCAGCCTTGATACCACGCTTGTACTCATGGTAAAGCTGTGAAAGACAGGTTGCCATCTTTCCACTTCCCGGACCTGGTGCAGTTATAACAACAAGCGGTCTCTCTGTCTCTATATATTCGTTCTTACCATAACCCTCATCGCTCACAATATGAGCCACATCACTAGGATAACCCGCTATCTTATAATGTCTGTAAGACTTTATTCCGAGTGAAGAAAGCTTCTTCTGGAACAAATCCGCTCCCGCCTGTCCGGCATATTTGGTAAGGCATACGCTTCCGACATAAAGACCTACAGCCTGAAACTCATCAATAAGCCTTAAAACATCCATATCGTAGGTAATTCCATAATCACTTCTCACCTTGTTACTCTCGATATCCTCTGCACTGATTACGATAACAATCTCTGCTTGCTCCTTAAGCTGTAATAACATCTGAAGCTTGGAATCCGGCTCAAACCCTGGCAAAACTCTCGATGCATGATAATCATCAAAAAGCTTACCACCAAACTCAAGATATAATTTATTGTCAAACTGGGCAATTCTCTCTTTTATATGCTCCGACTGCATTTTTAAATATTTGTTGTTATCAAAACCTATCTTCATTTCTTTTCTCCTCATCACAACTCTAATGTTAATTATTATACCATGTATATTTATAAAATATAGTATTAATTATATTTTTATTGTTTTTATAATAACTAACATGCATTTTCCTTTATAAATTTAACAAATTCATCCTTAGGCACTGGTTTTGAGAAATAAAAGCCCTGTATATATTCACACTCCATATTGGAGAAGTTATCAACCATCTCCTTAGTTTCGATGCCTTCAACAACTATCTTCATATCCATATCCTTTATCATGTTGATGGTATTCCTTAGAACTATACCAAGCTTAGGATTATCCTTAAGTGCCGTAAATGACTTGTCAAGCTTGACTATATCAAGTGGAAGTGATGCAACTCTCTGCATATTAGAATATCCCGTACCAAAATCATCTAACGAGAATTTAATTCCGGCATCAGTCAATGCGTTTATATTATCATTTAATGCCTGCTGTGAAACGGAAGCCGCAGTCTCAGTAATCTCAAGATTAATCTGCTCAGGTCTTACTCCATGCTTCTTCAATGTCTTTATGATATGCTCCACCAAATCCGACTGCATACACTGTGACACTGAAAGATTAACCTCTATGTAATCCAGATTAAGCGACTTAAAATCATCACTCGCTATAAATTTACACACCTCATCTAAGACAAAGTCTCCTATTCTGTGAATCATTCCACTTCTCTCAGCAGCAGGAATAAAAATCTCAGGCGATATAAATCCATATTTTTCATTCTTTAATCTTAACAGCGCCTCGGCTGAAGAAAATTTCTTATCCTGAACCGAATATATAGGCTGATAGTACACAGAAAATCCATCATTAGAAAATGCTTCCTCTATTATTGAATCCATATCCTGCATAATATCATAATGCATACTCGTAAGAAGGTCTGATGCCTTGCGGACATTGCCTGTATAAGGTACTGTATTTAACAAATCTCCAAATGCCATAAGCGCGTCAACATCATGTATATCCTTAGGACAATCCATTATGCATATCTGTGTAACCAAATTAAATGACATGTGATTGATAATGAATTTCTGCTTCATCATGTCGTTAATTAACGAAGCTACCTCGTCAACCTTGTCAAAATGCTTCTTGTCAACAACAACTCTGAACTTACCACGCTCAAGATTATACAATTCAGCCTCAAGCTCATAATTCTTATTTAAAGAGTCAAGCTTTGCAGCTATCCTTCTCATAATTATAAGGCTTTTATTATATCCAAGCAGTCCTCTTATTGTAGGATAATTGGTAACATTTATCATAATTATACGGACATCCTTATTGTTAATTATAGAACGCCTTATATCATGCATATACGCAGTAAGCTTATATAAGCCTGTCACAACATCAAGTGTGTCCTCAGGCCTGTGAACCATAAGGGATATAAACAACATTGATACTGCAAGTCCGAACATTTCAAGTAGACAGTATGGCTTTATGAACTGAACTATAATTGTTGAAATTACCGCAGGATAGACACAGAGTAATGACACAATATGCCTTTTACTTAGCTGCTTTCTAAAGTATATAAGATATATCAGCCCGTACACCATATATATTCCGGCACACACATAAAGGATAATCATATATTTCCCTCTGGTGTAATCATCATTGCTGTCGAAATAAAATATGCCATTTGTCCATATATTGGCAATTATAGAAAGTACGGATATTGCCAGTGGCATAATCGAGCATAAGGACAATATGCGTTTTCGTCTTATCATATGAACCGTATCTGTCAGCACCGCAAGATACAGCACATAAAATGGCATCGTTATACTGTGCATAACAAGATATCCCATATGCGCAAAATACTTAAGCCCAAGATTCATGCTATGCATATTATCAAGCATAACTGCCCATATATCAAAGGCAGTTGTCAAAAATGCCATCACAATTAAACCAAAGAAATATTTGTTTGCCCTGCCCTTTAACATTCTTCTAAGTATAGTTGATAAAATAAGTAATGCCAATATAAAGAATGCACTATAATCAAAATATAGATTTTTGTACATCATATAGCCTCTCTCCTCTTCTTATAAACGCCACAATGCCCATGTGCATATAGAGCCTTATCATAGGCTTCCCTTGCCTTATCAAGCTCACCCATAGCCTCATACATCAGACCTAACTCATAATACGCCTCCTCACATCCCCTGTATCCACAATCGGAGCATAAATTCATAGATAAAGCCTTATGTAAATACTCATCTGCCTCACTATAATTCTCAAGTGAACGGTACATTCTGGCTATTCTTATACATTCCCTTGGTGATTCGATATTTTCCTTCAGCTTTAATACCTTATTGATATATTCTGAATACTGCTCACCTACAGTACCCTCTATCATCTTGATTGTCTCTATAAGCTCACTATAATACTCGTCGCCTTCCTCTTTTATTGCAAGCTCATACTGTTTTCTTGCTTCCTCATAGCACCCGTTAAGAAATAGTACTCTCGCATACTGGTGCTGTATGTTCGTGTGTTCAACATCATATGTCATAGCCTTCTCGTATGCTTTTCTTGCAGTATCAATATATCCTTCTTCTCCGGCAAGCTCCATAAGAAGCTTTACATCCCAGTACTTATCATAATCATCTGCATCGCCACAGCCATCTATAACCTCCGACAACAGCTTTTCAGCAACCAGATACTTATCTGCTCTTGTATATGCAAGGGCAAGCTCATATCTTACACCGCCATCCTCTTTATCACCATACTCAGCCAATGCATCAGCAAGCAAATTGCAGGCCTCATCATATCTGTGCATACATACAAGTGTTCTTGCCTTCCACCTTAATACCTCAAGAAGCTTTCCTGTCTCATCTTCCCCAATCATATTAAGAGCCCGCTCGTAGGTTTCAAGTGCTTTTTCATATTCTCCCCTTAAATGATAAACACGCGCAAGCATCTTAACGCAAAAATATCTGTCAGGCTCCATTTCAAGTGCCTTCATAAAGTATTCATAGGACTTATCATAATCCATCTTATTAAGATATATTGTACCTATGTTGGAATAGTATAAAGCAGCCGGATATACCTCATTCTGTATACTGTACTCCTCTAATGCCTTATCATATTCTCCCTTCTTCCGGTACATATATGCAATATAGCCATGTATATATTGATGATTAGGAGCTAACTTAAGAACCTTGTTATAATATGCTATCGCACTGTCATCCTTGTCCTCCTCATCATACACATCTGCAAGAAACAAAAGCATATCTACATAATCATCATCTGTGACCTTTCTCTCTCCTCTGTCATATGCCGCATCAACCTCTAACACTATCTCAACAGCCCTGTCATTATCATCTGAATACAATGCCTCGTAATATTTTAAGCCTTCACTCAGCTCATTATCATTAATTTCCTTATATCTCTCAATTACAGAAGCGGCATCCTCCGGCTGGTTTGCCTCATTAAATGCCTTTACCTCCTGTATATATGGCATATCTCCATATGGAAAAATCTCTATTGCCTTCTCACATGACCATAAACATTCCTGCAAATAATCTAATGCAAAGCATGCCCTAGCTTTGTAACAAAGGACATAATATTGATCCTCAACATTATTATCAAGCATTTCATCACACAAGGCAAGACATTTGCTGTATTCTCTCATTATGTAAAAAAGCTTTATCTTGCTGTAATAAGCCTCCGATATTTCATCATGTGGAACTGCTATTGCTTTCTCCAAATACTTAAGTGAAGCATCATATTGGTTAAGTGCCATGTAGCATTTTCCAGTAAGACAGTCAACAAATGGCAATCTCTTCTTTTTCTTTAACTCTTCCTCACTACATTCGCTGTCATCAGGCAGTGAGTTAATAGCACTTCTCCATTTTTCAAAGCACTCCAACGCCTTATCAAATTCACGGTTCTCAAGGTAGCTTCTTCCTAAAGCGTTGTTATACTGGAAGCTGTCCTCATAATTCTGCTCTATGGTAGATAAAACCTCTATTGCATCATCGAGCATATGATTCTGGTAGCAACACCACGCCACCTCAAACTTAAGCTTATTATCGCCCTCTCCCGCTAATATCTTCGCCTTATTTTTCTCAATTATCTCTTTATTACAATAAGAAAGCATATTATATGCCCTCTCATTGGTGTTGTTCTTCTCTAAAACCTCTATGTATATTTTCTTAGCCTCGTCATACTTCTCTGCCATGCAGTAGGCTGAACCAAGGCACATCTTAGCCTCATAATAATCATACGGCAGGTCAGCCAACAGCTTCTTGAGCTTATCTATCGCAAGCTCATATTGCCCCGATATGTAATAATATTCACCTACACAAAAGCTTATCTTAGGCTCATTGTTATACTTTGCTTCAAGTGCGAAGGCTTCCTCGGCAAGCCCTTTTGCCTCCTCATTATCAGCAAGCTTATTTCTGTCATCGTCACATTCCTTGTATAGTTCATCAAGTCTTATCCTGATTCTCATAACGTCATTATACGGATGGTATAAATCAAGCTTATTGAGCTCTTCATTATATGGCTTTGACTCAGCAAATGTCGGAGCACCACACATATTGGCATATTTATCTATATATTCATCTGCCAGACTTAAATCACCCTCAAATAAGTCATAGTTGATGTAATCATCCTGCTCTGCACGACTTAGAAGATAATTGATAAAGCCCTCAGAATAAATCTCCTTTAGTTCCTTTTTTCTGTCATTAATATCAAACTGGTCTACGATACATCTAAACACCCGCGATGGAAGCAGAAAGTTATCCATGATAAACACCATAAGCTTATCAAATGCTTCCTCCTCAGTCTCCAATGACACAAATTCATCCTCATTGAATAGCTCTTCCCAACATTCTGTCTGTATTCTTCTCTCAAAATCTGAATATAAGGCCTTAATCTTATTAGTTACTATATCATCTTCGTTATCAGTTACAGCATCCCCACGCTCTTCTTTACTGTCAGCATAGCTTATAGCTTCCTCATAGGCTCCTCTTAGTGCCATAAATCCATCCTGATTATCCTCTGGATTGACTGTCTGGAGCTTATCTCTATATGCATTTTTTATTGCGTGCTTATCCTTGGTCTTATCAATCCCAAGTATCTCCCATATATCCATACAATTATCTCCATTATATATTTATCCTTATCTTTATATAATACAAGACCTGCTTTACTCTTTCAAGTAGAACAGGTCTTTTTTACGCTATTTATATAGATTTTTATACAATTTATGTAATTATATTACATCAAGATTCTTATCAGTCCAAACGCTGTTACGATAACTCCAACAATTATCGTTATACCATATATCTTTCTTGATTCAGCATCCTGTTTTTCCTTGGCAAGATAGTATATTCCCGCTATCAATATCAGCAATCCAATTATAAGTGCAATTACATTAAAAGTCATTTCAATTCCTCCGTAATATAAACATTTTATACCCCTATGGGTATGTCTTTATTATACCTATAGGGGTATAGGTTGTCAACAGATAAATGAAACACTTACCATAAATATCCTTATTAGATTTTTAATTACACTTATTGCATATACTTTTTTACACAATCTTTAAGATTATTTATTGCATTTTCTTTTTTCATAGCCATGGCAATAGATGAGGCATCCAAGCCCTCTGTTATTGAATAACATCCATCAAATAACCTGCTCTTTATACATTCCTCTACTCCATCACCAAAGCAGCCAGCATAGACATAAACTGTCTTATTATAACGCTTAGCAATAGATGCAACACCGTAAGGTGTCTTACCCATAAGTGTCTGTGAGTCAAGTCTGCCCTCTCCTGTTATCACAACGTCAGACTCACTTATAGCCTTTTCAATTCCTATCTCATCTAATACAATATCTATTCCCGGTCTTAGTGTTGCATTAAGGAACATCAAAAATGCGTATCCAAGTCCTCCCGCAGCACCAGTTCCCTCAGTATATCTGTTGCCATTGGCCTTAAGCTCGCCCATGTCACAGCCTGCTATATGCTCAACCAAATCCGCATACCTAAAAATCTTTTTGTCCATATCAGCAAGCATAGATTCCGAAGCACCCTTCTGCGGTGCATATACATAACTGCATCCGTTAATGCCAACAAGCGGATTGTTCACATCACAAGCCACATCAAAGCTACATTCACGAAGCTCATGCATAACATCCTCAAAGCCTATATCAGCTATCATGCCTACGCCCTCTGTTCCATAAGAAACTTCCTCGCCATGACTATCTGTAAAACGATATCCAAGCGCCTGTAGCATGCCTATACCAACATCATTTGTGGCACTTCCACCTATTCCGATTATAAAATGTCGGCATCCTTGCATAATAGCATCCCTTATCATCTCTCCAACCCCATATGTGGTTGTTTTCATAGGATTTCTGCGCTCTATCGGTACAAGTGTCAGCCCGGCAGCCGCAGCCATCTCAATTACAGCTACCTTCTTATTAGCATTTTCATACATAGTATATGCAGCATCTACCTTATCACCCAGAGGACCGGTAACACTTACTGTTCTTGTCGTGACACTTTCCCTGCCATATGTGAGAGCCTCTACCGTTCCCTCTCCACCATCAGCTACAGCAAACACATTTATTTTATAGTCTGCATCTATCTCAAGTAAAGCTTCCTTAATTGCAGCCCCCGCCTCAAGAGAGGTCATGCTGCCTTTGAAGGAATCCATTGCGATTGTTATCATTTTGCTCATCCGTCTCTACTCTCCAACATAAGATATCAGCTCATTTATTCCATCCTCGCCCTCCTGATAGAATACCTGAATCTTATCACCTGTCTGTATGAAAATAAGGCTCTCGTTATCCGCAAAATCCTGCTTATATACATTGCCGTCTCTGTCTGTTATATATACATATGTGCTGTCATCCAGATAAACATACCTTATCTCCTTTACAGTTATCTGCCTGTTAGGTATATCATCACTCATACCGATGTCACTTTTTAATCCATTCTCAGCAAGCAGCTTGTTATATGATGCAAGCACCTCCTTCTGAGTATTTCCTGTGGCAACAATATTATATTTTTGAACATTGACAAGGGCATACATCTTAACAAGCCCTCCATTATCCTTCAACACCATAATATATGTCGGTATACCACCTATATTAATAAGCGAAGGGAAGGATGCCTCATATCCCAAATGCTGAACCTGTCCCTCAGCAGACGCCATAGCTGAATGTTCCTCAGCACCGGCAATAGAATAATATTTACTCTCACAGGTTCTAAGATTAATCATAACAAAGCCTATGTTAGACTCATCACCATTCACGGAGGTTACTCCTGTATAAACCCACACGTCTCCGTTCATAACCTTATAACCATAATCATCCGTAGTTCTCTTACATCCCTTATTGCCAAACACACTATTGATAAAGCCTCCAGATAGCTCTCCATACCAATCATACTTCTTACATGCAAGATTGCCATCATACACTCTGTCCACCCAGTTTGGCACATCACCGACAGCATAATACTGTGTATCTCCGGTACACGGATTACAAATTACAATACCACGGACATCCTTAGCTCCAAAAAGTCCAGCGTTTGACTCAAGCACAGGACATATATAATATGGGTTGCCATCATTATCAAGCTCCATATAATAGCCCTCAAATATATATGTAGGATAAGCAAACTGTACATGTCTTTGCAAATTGTGATTAAAATACGCTGATGGCGAATAAATAATTGGCTTATCAGTCTTTACATAGCTTGCCTCATTCTTGACAGGATCTACAAGAACATATCCCGGAATACCATTCTTCTTATTATTCATATATTTGATAAAGCCCGCATATTCAAGTGAAGCCACCTTCATAGGCTTGCCATTATAGTCTATTGTACTGTAATTGTCACTCACCTCATACTGGCTTACCACATCAGATAAAGAACCTATTGCACGCTCACCAATAATTCTTGCAGTATCAGTATCCATCAGCGCAATGTCATTAATCTCCCTGCTCTCAGGAATATCCGTCTCAAAGTCTCCATCTGTTATCTCTATTAAGCTTGA
>CAVELH010000037.1:0-6773 GCA_963616385.1 bacterium
ATATTATCTTGAACACTTAAATAATAACTCTTCCCATCTTCTGTCAACCTCTTCCTGATACTGAACAAGAAGCTGCTCATTTTCAGGCTTGAAGAGATGCTTAAATCTTCCCTGTGGTCTTAAGAAATCCTCAATAGGAAGCTTCTTCTTAGGCTCGTAGTTGAGAATCCATTTGCCGTCAACGACCTCGAATAAAGGCCAGTAGCATGTCTCTACAGCAAGCTTGCATATCTTCATGATATCAGGAGTATCATATCTCCAGCCTCTTGGACATGGCGACATAACATTTAAGAAAGCTGCACCAGGGGTGTAGATTGCCTTCTCTGCCTTCTCGTAGAGGTCCTTCATTGTTCCTATAAGTGTTGACTGGGCAACATAAGGAATATCATGGTTGGCAATTATAGATGCAAGGTCCTTTCTGTTCTGCATCTTACCATTTGAATTCTTACCGACAGGAGTTGTTGTTGTGTCAGCATACATAGGAGTAGCTGATGAACGCTGTATACCTGTGTTCATGTATGCACCGTTGTCATAACATACATATACCATGTCGTGGTTACGCTCCATAGCACCTGAGAGTGACTGGAGACCTATATCGTATGTACCGCCATCACCACCAAATGTGATGAACTTGTAGTTATCCTTAACCTTACCCTTTTTCTTTAATGCATAGTAAGCAGTTTCAACACCTGAGAGGGTAGAGCCTGCATTCTCAAATGCATTGTGGATGTAGCTGTCCTCCCATGCTGTATAAGGGTACATAAAGCTTGATACCTCAAGACAGCCTGTAGCATTACCTATAACTGCCTTATCCTCCGGCTTAAGAGCACGGAGAACTGTTCTGACTGTGATTGTACCGCCACAACCGGCACACATTCTATGTCCCGGAGCAAGACGTTCCGGTTTACTCATAACTTCTTTAAAATTAAATGCCATCTTGTTTTCCCTCCGTTACTTTCTAAGTCCGATATACTTGAACTGCTCAGGCTTTGTCTTTCCGTCTGCAATATCGATAAGATCCTGATATACATTTAATGCCTCTGTGACAGTGTAATCACGTCCACCGATACCATAGAAGTAGTTGACAGTGGCAGCAGTTGACTTTGCATCAAAGAGGGCAGCCTTTAATTCTGAACCTACAGGACCGCCACATGCAGAAAAGCTTTCTGCTCTGTCCATAATTGCTATAGCCTTTGCATTTGATAATGCGGCAGCTATCTCCTCACCAGGGAATGGACGGAATACTCTTATCTTAAGTAAGCCAGCCTTTACACCCTGCTCGCGAAGATGGTCAACAGCGTCCTTTGTAGTACCTGCTGCTGAACCCATGATAACAATTACATAATCAGCATCATCAAGCATATATTTCTCAAAGAGACCATATTTTCTGCCTGAAATCTTCTCAAACTCAGCCGCAACCTCAAGAATTACCTTCTTGGCATTCTTCATTGCAAGTCTCTGGTTCATCTTGGTTTCCATATAGAAAGGAGAGTTTGCGTAAGGTCCTATAGCCATAGGCATCTCTGCATCTAACAGGAAATGCTCAGGATTATAATCACCAACGAAATCCTTTACCTTATCAGTCTCGATAAGCTCTATGTTCTCAACAGCGTGGCTTGTTATGAAACCATCCTGACAAGCCATAAATGGAAGTCTTACATCCGGATGCTCAGCGATTCTGAATGACTGTATGTAGTTGTCATATGCCTCCTGATTATTCTCAGCATATATCTGAATCCAGCCTGAGTCTCTTGCACCCATACTGTCTGAATGGTCGCAGTTGATATTTATAGGACCTGTTAAGGCTCTGTTTACGACAGCCATAACTATAGGAAGTCTGTCGGAAGCTGCTACATAGAGAACCTCCCACATAAATGCAAGACCGCAGGATGATGTAGCTGTTATAGCTCTTGCTCCGGCAGCACATGCACCCATGGTGGCACTCATTGAGCTGTGCTCTGACTCAACAGGAATGAACTCTGTATCGATATCTCCGTTTGCGATAAATGTAGATACCATCTGAGGTATCTCTGTAGATGGTGTGATAGGAAATGCAGCCATGACATCAGGATTAATCTGTTTTATTGCGTGAGCCACTGCTTCATTACCGGACATTCTTTCACGAATAGACATATTATAATCCCTCCTTCATAGTGATTGCTCCAAAGCTGCATACACGCTCGCATATACCGCAGCCTTTACAGTGATCGTAATCAAAGTCCTCACGCTTGCCATCCTTTACAGGAATTGAGCTGTCAGGACATACAGGTGTACATAAGAGACACTGTGTACACTTGTCCCAGTCTATAATAGGTGTCTGGGTACGCCATTCACCTGTATTGAACTTGCGAGAACCACCACCACCATAAATCTGGTTACCAGGAGTGATGTCATAATATGGGCTCTGCTCATTAATCTTAGTAATATCTGTTGCCTGTGCCATAGATTATTTCACCTCCTGAAATGCCATTTTAAGTGCGTTCATATTTCCTTCAATAACCTCAGGCTTCTTAGCAAATTTGTGCTTGTATGAAGCCTCCATCTGTGAAAGGAAGGTATCCTTGTCCATGATGTCTGCAACCTTAACTATGGAAGCAAGCATAGGGGAATTAGGGAAATACTTGCCAAGTGTAGCCATAGAAACCTTGTGGGCATCTATAGTATATACTGCACCTGTGTAACCCTTTAATAGAGGTATAATCTCACTTTTGTCTTTTGCTGTATTGATAATGATGGCACCTTCAGGATTTAAGCCCTTTGTGACATCAACAGAATGTAGAAGTGTTTCATCAACTACTACAACGTAATCAGGATTATAAATGTTAGAATGAACTCTGATTGGTGAACTGCCTATTCTGTTGTAGGCTGTAATTGGTGCACCCATACGCTCAGGACCATATTCCGGGAAACCCTGAACATGCATACCTGTATTGAATGCAACATCAGCCAGCAGTAGTGCTGCTGTTTTGGCACCCTGACCTCCACGTCCATGCCATCTTATCTCGATGTTTTTTTTCATAAAATACTCC
The DNA here is from genome assembly GCA_963616385.1 of bacterium. GTDB lineage: Bacteria > Bacillota > Clostridia > Lachnospirales > Lachnospiraceae > Coprococcus_C. The sequence goes on from CAVELH010000037.1 coordinate 3,030, forward strand.
TCTTCCTGACAGCGCAGTTACTTAAACCGGCTTCAAATATGAATATTGTAAAAAAATGCATAATTCATTTAATTATAACATTATGGTATAAAATGTAAAGTGTATCTTGGGTTTTATTAACAAATTTATTGACAAATTATATTATTCCTTGAACAATTATAGCGAAATTGTTATAATTACATGGATTAATGTTTTGATTTAGGTAAGGAGTCTTATTATGAGCAAGAAATGTTGCGGAATAACATATACAGACGATGAGACAGTATGTAAGATATGTGGAAAGCCACTTGTTGAAGATATACAGGATGAAGAGTATAAGAGAATGCTTGAGGAGACAAATAAGGTAGTGGAGGATGTTCTCCGCATGCAGAAGGAGGCAGAGAATGCTTCGCCAGATAAGGCTGATGCACCGCCTGAGTCTGAATTTTCTGTTACAGTAGATGAGAATAATGAAGCAGTAGAAGATATAGAAGCTACAGAAATTACAGATGATGGCAAAGTCGCAGGTAATAATGAAGTTACTGATAATGCCAAAATCGCAGATGATGCAGATAATAAAGAAACTACAGATGATGTAAAAGCCATATATAATAATGAATCCGTAGATGCTTCTGATACCGCAGAGATAACTGATGCCACAGAAGTAAATGATTACACAGAAACAACTGGCAACACAGAGGAAGTGGATGACGAAGAAATCACAGATAATGAAGATACAGATGATTTGGAAGAAGACGATGGCAAGAAAAAAATATCTGTGGACAGAGCGGGCGGTGGAACAAAGGCATTTGGAATTATTTCACTTATCGTTGCAGTGCTCGGATTAGCATTTGTCACATTATGTGTGATATTTTTAATTGTATTTCCTATATATGATAAATCAGATATGGAAGGAAAAAATCTTGAGTATCCGGAGATTGCAACGTCTGCGGATGCCACACAGCAGAGAGCGTTGCTCACACCTACCGATATAGAGCTGGATACATTCTTTGATGATACAACAGCGACAGCCACAGATGCAGGGCAGGCAGCAGATGACACAACAGAGACAGCAGATACAACTGAGCAGGCTGAATAGGAGGTGGTATGCATGAAAAAGACATGGAGAAATATTATAATCGTATCACTTATATTCGTTGTACTTGAGGCAGCAGCATTTTTCTTTGTTATAATGCCATACTACAGAACCTACGAGATATTTAAGGGTATTGAAGCTGGAAGATGGCAGAGTGTATCGGAGCATTACGATAAGCTTAATGATAAGCAGAAGGCTGAGGTTCAGAATAAATTAGAGGATTATGGAATCTATATATGTGAGAAGTATATAGAGGGAGATATGAAGTATTCCAATGTTGCAGCTTCATTTGATGCGATAAATGCTATTGATGAGACAGGACTTATAATGGACAAGTATATGTCCGAGTTAAGTTGCAACGAATACAAGTCTCTTGTTAAGAGTATGAATATTGCGGGTGCAACCTATGACAATAATACTCTTTACAGCATGATGGACAGCCTGCGTTTAGTTCAGCAGAGAATGAAGAACGAGGATAGAGAGCAGGCATTAATAGAGCTTATTAATGATGAATATGGCATATATCTTAATGAGGAGATAACAGCGGATCAGATGAGAACATTTGCGTCAACTATCGCAGGCTTATCTCAGTATGAGGCATATAATTATTCGGCGGTTATTTCTAATAATATCACATGCGTTGAGACATACAGAGGATATTATCAGGAAGCACAGAATCGTATGGAGAGCCAGAAGTATTTTGACGTTATGAAGATATGTCAGAGTGTAGTGCTTGATGAGAGTGATACCTTATATAACAGCAGGTTTGACAGCCTGTATAACGAGGCTAAGGAAACAGGCAAAACATATTATGGTGCTTTGCTTGAAAATTACATTGCAAGTGGAGATAAGAACAAAGCCATAAGTCTTATGAACAGCATAACAGAGTGTTATGGCGATGAGTTTGATATGACAGATATTAAGCAGAGACTTGCAGAGGACTGGCAGCTTGCATATATTGATTGTATTGAGAACATAGAGACAACGCTTCCAAGTACACTTAATACATTTGAGACGGGACAGTATATCATGCAGTATGAGTATGATAATCTTAAGCCGGACAGTGTTGTGCTGCACGACATAGATGGTGACGGTGTACCTGAGATGTTCTTGTATAACAGCAGATATAAAGATGATGATTATATAGGATGCTTTATCTACACCTACTCAGATGGCAAATGCAAATTCTTAAACTTTGTCAATGTAAAAAGCTTTTGCCGTGACAGCAATCTGATTGGCTTCCCTATTGCATTTGGCAGAGGTGCAGGTGATGAGTGCAGTCTTGTACAGTATGACAGAAGCAGCCTTACACAGGTTTCGTATTGTCAGGAGATTGGTGGAACTTACTATGTTAATGGAGCTGAGAGCAATGATGTTGACTATCTTTCAGCCAGAACATCTATATTGTCACACGCAGATGTTTACAATGTTGGTAACTCCAAGGGTGCGAGCCTTGACGATGGAGAGACATATATATTGACATTCAAATAAAGAGATGGAGGAGACAAAATGATTAAACTTTATGACACAGGTGCCTATCTTCTTAATGGTACAGAGCTTGTTGCAGACACAGAAGATGCTGCAAAGATTCTCGCCTCAAAGGGTATTACAACTACTAAGGATGAGGCTTCAAAGAACACTATGGCCTATGGAATCTTAGAGAAGCACAATACTTCTGGCAACATGGAGCAGTTAAAAATTAAATTCGATAAAATGACATCGCATGATATTACATTTGTAGGTATCATACAGACTGCCAGAGCATCAGGACTTACTGAGTTCCCAATTCCTTATGTGCTCACTAACTGCCATAACTCACTCTGTGCGGTTGGTGGAACTATAAATGAGGATGACCATGTATTTGGACTTTCCTGTGCAAAGAAGTATGGCGGTGTATATGTACCTCCTCATCAGGCAGTTATCCATCAGTTTGCAAGAGAGATGCTTGCAGAGTGTGGTGCTATGATTCTTGGTTCAGACAGCCATACACGTTACGGAGCACTCGGTACTATGGCTATCGGCGAGGGCGGTGGAGAGCTCGCTAAGCAGCTCCTTAAGAGAACCTATGATGTTGCTAAACCGGGAGTTGTTGCTATTTACCTTGACGGAGAGGTTACAAAGGGCGTAGGACCACAGGACGTTGCACTTGCTATAATCGGAGCAACATTCGGCTGTGGATATGTTAAGAACAAGGTTATGGAGTTCGTCGGACCGGGCGTTGATAAGCTCTCAGCTGACTTCAGAATTGGTATAGACGTAATGACAACAGAGACAACCTGCCTGTCATCTATATGGAAAACTGATGATGAGATAAAGAACTGGTATGATGTACACTACAGACCAGAGGCATACAAGGAGATGAATCCTGGTGCAGTTGCTTACTATGATGGAGTAGTATATGTAGACTTATCTAAGATTAAGCCTATGATTGCAATGCCATTCCACCCAAGCAATGTATATACAATAGATGAGTTAAAAGCTAATCTTATGGATATCCTTGATGACGTTGAGAAGCGTGCTCTTGTATCACTTGACGGTAAGGTAGACTTTACACTCAAGGATAAGGTAAGAGATGGAAAGCTCTATGTTGAGCAGGGAATTATAGCCGGATGTGCCGGTGGTGGATATGAGAATATTGTTGATGCAGCAGATATCCTCAGAGGTCATTA
>CAVELH010000037.1:6855-8002 GCA_963616385.1 bacterium
ACATAGGTGCGGACGAGTTCACACTTTCTGTATATCCTGCAAGTACACCTATCTATATGCAGATAGCTAAGAATGGTCGACTTGCAGACATAATGGAGACAGGTGCTATTGTAAAGACTGCATTCTGCGGCCCTTGCTTTGGCGCTGGAGATACACCTGCCAACAATGCATTTAGTATAAGACACTCTACAAGAAACTTCCCTAACAGAGAGGGTTCTAAGATACAGAATGGTCAGATATCATCAGTTGCACTTATGGATGCACGTTCTATAGCAGCAACAGCTATTAATAAGGGATATCTTACATCTGCAACAGAGGTTGATGTTGAATATACATCGCCTAAGTACTTCTTCGATAAGAGCATATATGAGAACAGAGTATATAATGGTGTGGGAAAGGCAGATCCTACAGCAGAGATTAAGTTTGGCCCTAATATTAAGGACTGGCCTGATATGATAGCACTCACAGATAATTTACTTCTCAAGGTTGCATCAGTTATAAATGATCCTGTTACAACTACAGATGAGTTAATTCCTTCAGGTGAGACATCATCATATCGTTCTAATCCTCTTGGACTTGCAGAGTTCACACTCTCAAGAAAGGATCCTGAATATGTTGGAAGAGCAAAGGCAATCCAGCAGGTTGAGAGAACAAGAGAAGCTGGCAACTGCCTGTGTGAGACAAGCGATGAGATGAAGAATATAATTGAGACAATCAAGAAGAGCTATCCAGACGTAAAGGGTAATAACCTTGGTTATGGAAGCACAATATTTGCGGTTAAGCCTGGTGATGGTTCTGCGAGAGAGCAGGCTGCATCATGCCAGAAGGTTCTCGGAGGCTGGGCTAACATAGCTAAGGAGTATGCAACAAAGCGTTATCGTTCAAATCTTATCAACTGGGGTATGCTTCCATTTGTTATGGATGAGGACTACGCATTTGATGTAGATGACTATGTATTTGTACCTGGTATAGTAGATGCCATAAAGGAGAAGAAGGATATCATCAAGGCATATGTTGTAAACAAGGATATGCACGAGATTTCTCTTACACTTGGTGCGCTTACAGATGATGAGAGAGACATAATACTTGCAGGCTGCCTTATAAACTACTATAAGGAAAACTAATATTTAACTAACAAGATACCGAG
>CAVELH010000037.1:8062-9766 GCA_963616385.1 bacterium
GGGGCAAAATGTATTTTGTACCTCGGTATCTTACTAATAAGTTACAGGGGGATGAAAATGGGGAGAAGAAATATAGCTGTTGTTGATGATGACGATGGGGCGAGATTCATAATCAGCAAATATCTTGAGTCTGAGCCTGATTATGATGTAAAGCTTTATGCATCAGGTGAAGAGTTTATAGAACAGCTTAAGGTTAAGATACCTGATTTGGTACTGCTTGATATATCCATGCCAGAAATGAGTGGCATAGATGTATTTGAGGTTATGAAGGATAGTGACCTGTGGAATAATATTCCTGTTATATTTTTTACAGGCATGGAGGATAAAACAACTGTCTTAAAATGCATAGGAAAAGGGGCAGATGCATACCTTGTTAAGCCTGTTCTAAAAAAACGTCTTATTTCTAAGATTGAGGAAATACTTGGCAAATACGAGGAATATAAAAGTAATAAAACCATACTCATGATAGATGATGACGTGGAATTCCTGAAAATAGCCAAGGTGAAATTATCAAAGTACTACAAAATACTTACAGTTAATTCTGCAAAAACTGCAATAGATTATCTGGCAACACATGTTGTTGACCTTATAATATCAGACTATTTTATGCCCTTATACGATGGCAGGAGTGTTTTGAATATCTTAAAGAAGAGAGAAGGAACTAAGGATATCCCGATAATTATAGTTTCTGCGCTTCCAAAAGAAGAGGTTACAATGGCGTGTGCCAAGCTTCCTCCTGATGGCATTTTGAATAAACCGGTTGATGTTGATGAACTGCTTGCCATGATACATACATTGATTGAACGCAGTGAAACGAAATAGGAGGTAAATGATGCTTACTACGGTGATAGGAATTCAGAGCGTAGCTGCTGTTATAGGATTAATAACAATATATGTAATTGCTATACAGAAGCCATCGTTTTATCAAAAAATATTGTTGCTTACAATCATATGTGGATTTATAGGACTTGTGTCATATATGTTTGAGATGATTTCGATAACTAAGGAGGAGGCATTTCTTGCCGCCAGATTTGGGTATATAGGCAAATGCTATGTAATGGTGCTGTTTTTGATGTTTATAACAAGGTATTGTGATCTGCATATGCCCAGAGCTGTCATAAACACCCTTCTTTTACTGTGTACAATAATGCTTGTAGTGATAATAACAAGCCCATATCATAGGCTATACTATACATCTGTAAGCTTTGTGAAGGATGCACCTATACCACATTTGGAGCTTGGAAAAGGAATACTATATTACATATTTATAGGTATGACTATAATATTGATGATAACCTTCCTTGCTATAGCTGTTAATAAGCTTCTCAAATACCGTGGTACAGAAAAGAGAAGAATGATACTTCTGTGCCTGTCGGGCGGCGCACCTGTTCTTGGACTTATAATTAATTTCTTTCCGTGGCTGGATGGCTTTGACCCGACCCCTATAGGAATTATGTTTGCGTGTCTGCTTATAAGCTTAAATGTTATGAAGTTCGGACTGCTTGATATAATGCAGATAGCAGGCGAAAATGCTATGGATTATACTGGCGAGGGCTTAATAGTAGTAACCAAGAATATGAACTTTGTATATGCAAACCAGAAGGCATATGAGATATTCCCTGAGCTGGCTGAGAAAGATGATGAATATCCGTTTATTGCTGACATATTTAACATAAAGGAAAATGAAAATCTGGACACGAGACC
>CAVELH010000037.1:9776-16217 GCA_963616385.1 bacterium
GAATATACGAGCTGCATTATTCAGAATTAAGTGAGTACGAGAAAAATAATGATTACAATGTCGGTATAACAGGTTATATGGCTTGGATATTTGACAAAACAGATGAGTATAATAATACAAGAGAACTGGTGAGACTAAGAGATGAAGCTGAGACTGCCAACAAGGCAAAAACTATGTTCCTTGCTAATATGTCACATGAAATTCGTACACCTATGAATGGAATAATTGGATTTGCAGATTTGGCACTTGAGAATAAATTGGATGATGAGACAAGCGAATACTTAAACTATATAAAAACATCTGCGGATTCACTACTTAAAATAATAAATGACGTGCTTGATATATCTAAGATAGAGTCGGGTAAGCTACAGATAGTGGATGTTCCGTACAGCCCTTCCGCCGTTATTGAAGAGATTTCAGTTCTTATCCAGTCACAGGCTATGAGTAAGGGCTTAAGGTATGAGCTTAATATGCCGTCTGATATGCCCAAACAGTTGTATGGTGACAGTATAAGAATAAAAGAAATACTTATAAATATCCTTGGTAACGCCATCAAGTATACCAATTCTGGAAACGTAAAAATGACAATAGCTCTGGAAAAATATGAGGATGGTGTGTGGTACGATATACACGTTAAGGATACGGGAGTTGGAATTAAGCCCGAGAAGCTTGAGACTATCTTTGAAACCTTTGAACAGGCTGATAATGTTGGCAATTACCATGTGGAGGGAACAGGACTTGGACTGTCGATATCCAAAAAGCTTGCTATTATGATGGGAGGAAACATAAGTGTCAGCAGTGTGTATGGTGAGGGAAGTGATTTCCATATACATATACCGCAGAAATATGTAGGTGGAGAATATATTAACGAGAGTGAAAATGCTACAGGAATCATAATGGATGATTTCTCATTAAAAGTACATGACATCCATGCACTTATTGTTGATGATAATCAGGTTAATTTAAAGGTTGAGAAAAAAATTCTTGAGCGTTATGGTATTGAAGTTGACACTGCCTGCTCCGGAAAGGAAGGCATTACCTTACTTGATGAAAAGGATTATGATGTCATACTTATGGATCATATGATGCCTGAGATGGATGGTGTCTGCACATTTCATAAGATAAGGCAGGAAAAGGGCAGAAACTTCACTACTCCTGTGTTGCTTGTAACTGCCAATGCTATAGTAGGTGTGAAACAGGAGATGCTTGATGAGGGCTTTGACGGTTACATATCAAAGCCTATAGATATAAAGCTGTTGGAAAAGGAATTGCTAAAGGTTCTTCCAAGTGAAAAAACACATATTGTATCCAAGGATGTGGAGGAAGAGGCGAAGAAACAGCTTGAATGTGAGGATGAGTCAAATCTTGTACTTCTGGAGGCTCTTAAGGAGCAGGGCGTTGATACTGAGCTTGGAATGAAGTACTGTGGCGGTGTTGAGGGTTATATGGATGTGCTTGACATAATGGTTTCAACATCTATTGAAAAGCTTGATAAATTACTTGTGTGTATGGATTCTAAGGATTGGAGCAATTACACTATATTGGTACATTCCATGAAGAGCGGGGCCGCTAATATCGGTGCAACCAGATTAAGTATGCTTGCAAAGCAGTTAGAGTATGCGGGACGTGAGATGGATCTTGATTATATACATTCAAACACGATGGCATTCGTGGAGCCTTATAGAAAATTACTAGACATTATAGCTGATTTTAGAAAGACGACAGGAGCTTCAGAGGATGCTGATATAAGACCGGCTGCAATGAAAAAAGAGGAGTATGACTGGGATGGGAAGCTTAAAGAGCTTGCATATCTTATTGATGAGCTTGAGGCAGAACAGGCAGCAGAGCTTGTCAGTGATATGATGCAATATATGGATGACGAGGGTATGCTGGAAGAGGCTCGAAGCTTATGCGGATATTTGAATGAATATAATCTTGAGGACGCAAAAAAATCTCTACAGAATATAGTTCACCATATGAACGTTAATGCTGTGTAAAGAACTTGTTAAATGATATATTGTTGTGTCTGGAAGGTGGTAAACGGATAAAGAATATGGTATACTTTATCCATCTGTAGAAAACGGAGGTGTGGTATATGGACGTGGTTATATGGTTAGCGATTGCAGCCGCAATGATAATAGTTGAGATTGCAACCTTAGGTCTTACCTCGATATGGTTTGCCGGGGGTGCTCTTGTATCAGCGGTTGTTTCATGCTTTAATGATAACTGGCTTATTCAGCTAATAGTATTCGCCATTGTCTCATTGGTATTATTGTTATTCACAAAGCCTATTGCACAAAAACGTCTCATGAAGGAACCTGAGAAAACTAACGTTGAAGGTCTGGTTGGAGAAAAGGCATATGTGACAGAGGAGATTAACAATATAAAATCCAAGGGAGCAGTGAAGCTTAAAGGCTTGGAATGGTCTGCCCGCTCTGAAAATGATGAGATAATAGAGGCGGATACAGAGGTTGTAGTTAAGGCAATAAGCGGGGTTAAGCTTATAGTTGGTAAAGCATAGTAAATATAATTCAGGAGGAGTTAATTATGAATACTACTATTTTAACAGGTTTGTCAGGCGGACAGTGGTTTATAATATTTATAGCATTTTTAGCTATTGTTATAATACTGAGTTCTATAAGAATTGTTCCACAGGCACATGCATATGTAATTGAGAGACTTGGAACCTACAGGGCTACATGGTCCGTTGGATTTCATGCTAAGATGCCACTTATTGATAAGGTTGCACAGAGCGTATCACTTAAGGAGCAGGTCGTAGATTTTGCACCACAGCCTGTTATCACTAAGGATAATGTTACAATGAGAATTGATACGGTTGTATTTTTCCAGATTACAGATCCTAAGCTTTTTGCTTATGGAGTTGAGAAACCTATCATGGCTATAGAGAATCTTACAGCTACAACACTTCGTAATATAATAGGTGATATGGAGCTTGACCAGACACTTACATCCAGAGAAATAATTAATACAAGAATGCGTTCTACTCTTGATGAGGCGACAGATCCTTGGGGTATCAAGGTCAACAGAGTTGAGCTTAAGAATATTATACCACCAGCAGCTATTCAGGATGCCATGGAGAAGCAGATGAAGGCTGAGCGAGAGAGAAGAGAGCAAATCCTTATTGCAGAGGGTGAGAAGAAGTCAGCTATTCTTCGTGCAGAAGGACAGAAGGAATCGCTTATCCTTGCTGCTGAGGCGGAGAAGCAGTCAGCTATTCTTAAGGCTGAAGCTACAAAGGAAGCGACAATACGTCGTGCAGAAGGTGAGGCTGAGGCTATTCTTACTGTACAGAGGGCTAATGCAGATGGTATCAAGTTCCTTAATGAGGCTTCGCCAGAGCAGGCAGTTTTAACACTCAAGAGTCTTGATGCATTTGCAAAGGCAGCAGACGGAAAGGCAACAAAGCTTATTATTCCATCAGATATAGCAGGCATAGCAGGCCTTGCGTCATCTCTTACTGAGATAGTTAAAAAAGATGAAAATTAAAAAACAGATATATGGGCATTGTTAATCAATGCCCATTGTTTTGGATAAAGACAGAAAGGAAGGACAAAAAAATGCACAGCGTTGTCGATTTACAGAAGGAGGCATTAGGAGAGCTCGTTGAGTACAGCGAGAAGATAATCAGAGGCACTGAGACTGTAATGGAGGAGCTTAGAGGTGACAGAAAAGAAGACACGGATGAGCTTTTTAATCTGGTTATTCAGGGTATAAACTGGGAGATAGAGGTTTTTAATAACTGTGCAGGGCTTATCAATCAGGATGAGGTACAAATAGATAAGAATAAGATGGCAGATGCGGTTTCAAGACTTGGCAGGGTATTGCAGGAGAAGGATGATATTAAGATTGCTGCGTGCTTAGAGGTGGATTTTTTACCATTTCTGCGTGCTATGGAGTTTGCGGGAATGTCTCTTGCAGAGTAATTTATGGTAAAATATTCTAAATAAAAGTAACATAAGAACACAAATTTAGTATTATTTACCATCTACATAATTTTTATAAAAGATAATTTATAAAAAATGCATAAAAGTGTTTAATTTTTTTTATATTAATGATATAATAAATTCATATTATGCTAAAAGGGGTGACATTATGATCAAGAAAGAAATGATAGCTATGCTTTTAGCGGGTGGACAGGGAAGTCGTTTGGGCGTTCTCACATCTAAGCTTGCTAAACCAGCGGTTGCATTTGGTGGTAAATACAAAATCATAGATTTTCCACTTAGTAACTGCATCAATTCCGGCATAGATACAGTCGGTGTACTTACACAGTATAGACCGCTAAGACTTAATCAGCATATCGGTATCGGTATTCCATGGGATTTGGATAGAAGCAGAGGTGGTGTAACAGTACTTCCACCTTACGAGACAAGCACTAACAGCCAGTGGTATACAGGAACCGCCAATGCAATATATCAGAATATAGAGTATATCGATTACTACAATCCTGATTATGTATTGATTTTGTCAGGTGATCATATTTACAAGATGGATTATGAGGTTATGCTTGATTTCCATAAGTCAAGCAAAGCAGACATAACATTGGCTACATACCAGGTGCCTATGGAGGAGGCAAGCCGTTTCGGCGTTGTAATTACAGATGAGACAGGCTGCATTCAGGAGTTCGAGGAGAAGCCTGAGCATCCAAGAAGCAATAAGGCATCTATGGGTATATACATATTTAATTGGAAGGTATTAAAAGAGGCTCTTACAGTTATGAAGGATCAGCCTTCTTGCGATTTTGGTAAGCATATCATCCCGTACTGCCATGAAAAGGGAAGCAAGATCTGTGCATACGAGTATAAGGGCTATTGGAAGGATGTCGGAACACTCGGTTCATATTGGGAAGCTAATATGGAGCTTGTTGATATTATTCCTGAATTTAATCTGTATGAGGAGTTCTGGAGAATATACACTAAGAGTGATATGTTACCACCTCAGTATATTGATCCGGAAGGCTCAGTTACAGAGAGTATCGTAGGAGAAGGAACAGAGGTTTATGGTACAATACAGCATTCGGTTATAGGTGCTGGTGTTACTATAGGCAAGGGCGCTGTAGTCAAGGATTCTATCATTATGAATGGTGCTGTAATTGGGGATGGAGCACAGATAGACAAAGCGATTATAGCTGAAGGCGTTAAGATTGGAGCTAATGCTGTTCTTGGTGTCGGAGAAGAAGAGCCAAATGAGTTTGCTCCTCATATATATTCATACGGCCTTGTTACAATAGGTGAGAATTCAGTTGTACCTGATGGCGTTAAGGTTGGAAAGAACGTAGCAATATTCGGAGAGACAACTATAGACGAATATCCTGATGGATTACTGAAGAGCGGTTCAAGTATAATAAAGGTAGGTGAATAGGATGAGAGCAATAGGTATTATTTTAGCTGGTGGAAATAGCAACAGGATGGGTGAATTGTCAGCAAAGAGAGCAGTTGCAGCTATGCCTATCGTTGGAAGCTACAGAGCAATAGACTTTACACTTTCTAATATGACCAATTCACATATTCAGAAGGTGGCTGTGTTTACACAGTATAACTCACGTTCACTGAATGAGCATTTGAATTCATCAAAGTGGTGGGATTTCGGTAGAAAGCAGGGTGGATTATATCTTTTCACCCCTACTATAACAGCTACAAACAGCTATTGGTATAAGGGAACTGCTGATGCTTTATATCAGAACATAAACTTCCTTAAGTCAGCACATGAGCCATATGTAGTAATTGCATCAGGAGATGGTGTATATAAGTTAGACTACAATAAGGTTCTTGAGGAGCATATTGCTACAGGTGCAGATATCACTGTTGTATGCAAGGATATACCGGCAGGCGACGATGATATCAACAGATTCGGTGTTGTCAAGCTTGGCGCTGACAATAGAATAGTCAGTTTTGAGGAGAAGCCGCTTGTTGCAGAGACTAATACAGCATCTATCGGTGTATATGTTGTAAGACGTCGTCAGCTTATCGAGTTACTTGAGGCATGTGCAGCAGAGGGAAGAAGTGATTTTGTTAACGATATTCTTGTAAGATATAAGAATGTTAAGAAGATATATGCTTATAAGCTTGATTCATATTGGAGAAATATCGGAACCGTTGAATCATATTTCAAGACCAATATGGATTTCCTTAAGAAGGACATCAGAGACTACTTCTTCAGACAACATCCAGATGTGTACTCAAAGGTAGAGGATTTACCACCTGCAAAGTATAATGGGGATGCAGTTGTGAACAACAGCTTGATTGCAAGCGGATGTATTATAAATGGAACAGTTGAGGATTCAATCCTGTTTAAGAAGGTATATATTGGAAATAATTGTGTAATAAAGAACTCTATCATATTGAACGATGTTCATATAGGAGATAATTGTTATATCGAGAATTGTATTGTTGAGAGCAGAGATACACTCAGAGCTAATAC
>CAVELH010000038.1:0-16122 GCA_963616385.1 bacterium
AGTATGGGAAACTGGTTTGAGAATATGGATAAGATGGATATACAGGCTGAGAGGCGGAATACTGCGGAGGCGAGGGAAAAGCTTGCGGAGGCTGAGGACAGGTTGTCATATGCTATAAAGTATATTGTCGACACAATTAAGAAAAATTCAGGTACAAGGGAAGCTGCCATTATAGAGCTTGGGAAAGCGGTTAATATAAGTAAGGAAGAAGCAGAACATTTGATAGAAAAATACTGGTAGGGTATTTATGATTTAACAGGTTCACTATAGGAGTGAGATTATGTCTGATAAAACAGATTCAAACAGCACTAAGAATATAATCAAGAAGTCTGACATTATACTGATTGCTGCAATTTTGATTGTTGCTATTTTATTATTCATCATATACAGAGCAAATCAGAAAACAGGGCTTAGTGTTAATATTTATACATCCGGAGAATTGGTGGAGACCTTATCTTTGGACAAGGACAGAGAGTATGAGGTTGATACGGAATACGGTTATAACAAGGTGATTATAGAGGATGGGAGTGCATATGTAGTCTCGGCAGACTGCCCTGACAAAATATGTGTTTCTCATTCTCCTATAAGTAAAACAGGTGAGACAATTATATGTCTGCCACACAAGCTTGTTGTCGAGGTAAAATGATGAGAGCAAATCACGACAAAAAGGATATTAAAAATAAACCTTCAAATAATAGAAAAACAGCACTGTGTGGAGTTATGATTGCACTTGCAATGGTGTTGTCATATCTTGAAAGCCTGATACCATTTAACTTTGCAGTCCCTGGAATTAAGCTTGGACTTGCCAACATGGTTACAATAATTGCCATGCAGAGGTTAGGCGTAAAACAGGCATGTGCAATAAGTGCAGGCAGGATAATATTGTCAGGTATTTTATTTGGCAATATAGCAGTAATAATATATAGTCTTGCCGGAGCCACTTTAAGTATAGCAGTAATGTGGCTTGTAGGCAGGATAAAGGTGTTTTCGCTTGTGGGAATAAGTGTCTGCGGAGCTGTATCACATAATTTGGGACAGCTTATAGTTGCAGCATTAATGATGGAAAATACCAAGATACTTTACTATATGCTTGTGCTTGCAATAACAGGTACTATAGCAGGAATTGTTATTGGAATTGTATCGTCCATAATCATGAAAAATATAAAATTCAATATATAAAACGTGTGGTTGGTTTGTAAATTAAACATATTTCATCAAATAAATCACACGTTTTTTATTGCATTTTAATTTTTGAAAGTTTTGTTAAAATACTTTATGTTTGTTGTAAAAAAATACGCTATGTATTACAATATGTATAAGTGTGAATGCACGCAAATACTAGTGATAGTGGGGTCGATATCATGAAATTAACATTTAAAGGAGGTATCCATCCATATGAGGGCAAGGAGCTCACAATGGACAAGGATGCCATCGAGTATCTCCCTAAGGGAGATATGGTATATCCACTTAGCCAGCATATCGGTGCACCTGCCAAGCCGGTTGTAAAAAAAGGAGACCGTGTGCTTGCAGGACAGTTGATAGCAGAGGCAGGTGGATTTGTTTCAGCGAATATCCATGCATCTGTGTCCGGTACTGTCAAATGCATAGAACAGCGCCTGACATCATCAGGATCTAAGGTTAATTCAATTGTCATAGATAATGACAATCAGTATGAAACAATTGAATATGTCGGAAATGCCAAGCCTTTGGAGGAACTCACAAAGGATGAAATCCTTAAGACTATTAAGGACGCAGGTATAGTTGGAATGGGTGGAGCAGGATTTCCAACTAACGTGAAGCTTTCCCCTAAGAATCCGGATGACATTGATTACATAATTGTCAATGCATCAGAGTGTGAGCCATATCTTACATCAGATTACAGGAGACTTATGGATCATGCTGATAAGGTTATAGAGGGCTTAAGGATAGCACTTAAGATTTTCCCTCATGCCAAGGGAATTATCGCTGTGGAGGATAATAAGCCTAAGGCAATAAAGCTTCTTCGTGAGAAGCTTGCAGATGATACAGATATCAAGGTTAATTCTATGAAAACAAAATATCCTGAGGGAGCAGAGCGTCAGCTGATATATGCTAACACAGGAAGATACATCAACTCTAAGATGCTGCCTGCTGACGCAGGGTGTATCGTGCATAATGTCGATACTGTGTATTCTATATGTGAGGCTGTGCGTGAGGGTAAGCCGTTGATAGAGAGGTTAGTTACCGTCACTGGAGATGCAATTACCAATCCATGTAATATGCTTGTTAAGATAGGAACTAACTATCAGGAGCTTATTGATGAGGCTGGCGGTTTCTCATCTGAGCCAGCCAAGATTATAGCTGGCGGCCCTATGATGGGAAAGGCAATATACAGTACAGATATACCTATAACTAAGTCTTCATCTGCTATATTATGTATGACAAAGGATGAGGTAGCTGAATATGAGCCTAGTGCGTGTATAAGATGTGGCAGATGCGTGAGCGTATGTCCTGGAAGAGTTATGCCTAACAAGCTTGCTACTTTAGCTGAGCAGAATAATATAGAAGAATTCCTTAAATACAATGGTATGGAATGTTGTGAATGTGGCTGCTGTTCATATGTGTGTCCTGCTAAGAGACACCTGACTCAGACCATAGCAGGTACAAGAAAATTAGTTCTTGCCAACAAGAAGAAGTAGGGGGTGTAAACAAATGGATAATCTTAACTTAAAAGTTTCAGCATCACCTCATGTAAGGAGCAAGGATAATACTTCGGATATTATGTTTGATGTGGTGCTTGCATTGGTTCCGGCAACAGCCTTCGGCTTATATCTTCACGGATGGTATGCTGCATTGCTTGTTGCAGTGTGTATAGGCTCATGTGTGGGATTTGAGGCACTTTATCAGGCATGTATGCATAAGAAGGTTACTGTCGGTGATTTCTCGGCAGTAGTAACAGGACTTCTGCTTGCTATGAATCTTCCACCAGAGTTCCCTATATGGATGGCGATACTTGGTTCAGCATTTGCGATTATTGTAGTAAAGCAGTTGTTCGGTGGATTAGGACAGAACTTTATGAATCCTGCACTCGGTGCAAGATGCTTTTTGTTAATTGCATTTTCAAGATACATGACAGCATTTGTGTATGATGGAGTTTCAACCGCTACACCACTTGCCATACTTAAGAATGGCGGCTCAGTTAATATCAAGGATATGTTCCTCGGCTACACAGCGGGAACTATTGGAGAGACATCAACTGTAGCATTGCTTATAGGTGCAGTTTATTTGCTTATCAAGCGAGTTATAAGCCCTAAGATACCACTTATCTACATAGGAACATTTGCAGTATGTATAGCTATCTATGCGGTAACTAAGAACTATAATGTTGCTGAATTTGTGGCTGCACATATATGTGGTGGTGGACTTATGCTTGGCGCATGGTTTATGGCTACAGATTATGTAACATCACCAATCACATCTAAGGGTAAGGTTGTATATGCGGTAATGCTTGGATTACTCACATTTGTGCTTCGTATTTTTGGTGGAAGTGCAGAGGGTGTATCATATGCAATTATTATATCTAACCTTTTTGTACCACTTATAGAGCGTGTTACAGTACCTAAGGCATTTGGTGAGGGGGCAGATATTGACAAGAAGGATAAAAAGAACAAAGAGAAGAACACAGATGAAATAAAGAATGCAGACACAGCTACGGAAGAGAAGAAAGCTAAAGAAGATAAGCCTAAGCAGAAGATGAACGTAAAGGGTATTGTTAAGGCTATAGCAGCTATCTTTGTTATAACAGTTATTATGGGTGCTGCACTTGGAGCTGTATACAGCATTACAAAGAAGCCTATTGCTGACGCTGAGGAAAAGGCTAAGCAGGAGGCATATGCTGAGGTATTCCCTGATGCTGCACAGATAGAGACCTTTACAGAGGATGAAATTAACCTTTCTGATGTTAATAAGGTAATGGCAAGTCGTGGCTATGGTGATAACACGATAGATGAGATTTCCATTGTTGCAGATGAGGATGGAATGTTTACAGGATTTATTATATTGGTTACAAACCACTCAGGTTATGGCGGAGATATTCAGCTTGCAGTTGGTGTATCACTTGATTACTCAATAAAGGGAATAGCGTTCCTCTCTATCAATGAGACAGCAGGTCTCGGTATGGAGGCACAGAATAAGGAGTTCTTAGACCAGTTCATTGGCAAGCAGGTTTTACAGTATAGCTACACTAAGACAGGCTCTACCTCAGACAGTGAGATTGATGCCTTATCAGGAGCTACAATTACAACATCCGCTGTTGTTGATGCTGTAAATACAGCTCTTAACTTTATAGGAGGTATACAGTGATATGGGTAAGATAACAGAGAGATTATATAATGGAATCGTAAAAGAAAACCCTACATTTGTGCAGATGCTTGGAATGTGTCCGACTCTGGCTGTAACAACCTCTGCAATAAATGGACTTGGAATGGGACTTACAACTACAGTTATATTGGCAATGAGTAACCTGATGATATCACTTCTTAGAAAATTCATACCGGACAAAGTAAGAATTCCGGCATTTATAGTAATCATAGCATCATTTGTTACTATAGTTCAATTTCTGTTACAGGCATATATACCAAGCCTTAATGCAAGTCTTGGATTATTCATACCTCTTATAGTTGTAAACTGTATAATCCTTGGAAGAGCCGAGGCGTACGCGTCAAAGAATCCTGTTATACCATCAATATTTGATGGTATAGGAATGGGACTTGGATTTACAGTAGGTCTCACAACTATAGGAATAATAAGAGAGATACTTGGAGCGGGAAGTGTATTTGGATATTCCTTCCTTGACAAGCTCAATAACCTTATAGGTAACAATGCCGGTGAGAAGGTAAATGACATATTAAGCAAACAGGGAATTTTTAAGCCGATAGGAATATTTGTATCAGCTCCGGGAGCATTTCTTGTGCTTGCATTTATAATTGCTTTCATCAATCACAGAAATATCAAAAAGGCTAAGAAGAATGGTGAAGAGGCAAAGGTATGTAAGTTAGCTGACTGTGCAAGTTGTCAGAATGTTATGTGTCAGGGAAAAGAAAGAACAGAGGAGGAATAGAATATGAATGTTATATTATTGGCAATATCAGCGGCTCTTGTAAATAATGTAATATTGAGCCAGTTTATGGGTATATGTCCGTTCCTCGGAGTATCCAAGAAGGTCAGCACAGCAGCCGGAATGGGCGGTGCGGTAATATTCGTCATGACGATTGCATCCGCAGTCACAAGTGCTATATACTATTATATATTAGTACCACTTGATTTAAGCTACCTGAATACAATAGTGTTTATATTGGTAATTGCTGCACTTGTACAGTTTGTTGAGATGTTCCTTAAGAAGGCTGTGCCGTCATTATATCAGGCACTTGGCGTATACCTGCCTCTTATCACTACTAACTGTGCTGTACTTGGAATAGCTCTTACTAATGTTCAGGACGGACTTAACGTTGGAGAGTCTATAGTAAATGGTATGTTTTCAGCGGTAGGCTTTGCACTTGCAATCATTATTATGGCAGGAATCAGAGAAAAGATAGAGCATAATGATGTGCCTGAGAGCTTCAAGGGCGCACCTATTGTACTTATTTCAGCCGGACTTATGGCTATAGCTTTTATGGGGTTGAATGGTTTAATATAAGAGGAGGAGACTATGAATATAATATCAATAGTAATCGCTGCTGCGGTTGTGGGTGTTGTTGGCATACTTGCCGGAGTTCTCCTTGGCGTGGCTAGTGAAAAATTCAAAGTAGAGACAAATGAGACAGAGATAAAGGTAAGAGAGTTACTTCCGGGAAACAACTGTGGAGGCTGTGGATATCCGGGATGTGATGGACTTGCCGCTGCTATAGCTAAAGGCGAGGCAAAGCCAAATGGTTGTCCTGTCGGTGGTGAGGCTGTAGCAAAAGAGATAGCTAAAATTGTTGGTGGAGACATTGACTCTGTTAAGATGGTTGCACATGTCAAGTGTGCGGGTGACTGCAACAAGGCTAAGGATGTATACGATTATGTAGGACCTTTGGATTGTAAGCTTGCTGCAAATGCACCGGGAGGCGGTCCTAAGGGATGCAGCTTTGGCTGCCTTGGATATGGCTCATGCAAAAAGGCATGTCAGTTTGATGCTATATCTATCGTGGATGGAATAGCAGTTATTAACCCTGACAAATGCAAATCATGTGGAATGTGTGTATTGGAGTGCCCTAGACATATTATAGAGATGACACCATATGAGGCAGGCGCAATAGTTAATTGTAACTCTAAGGATTTTGGTAAAGATATTAAGGCAGTTTGCAGTACCGGTTGTATAGGCTGCGGAATATGTCAGAAGAATTGTCCGAGTGGAGCAATTACAGTAGAAAATCATCTCGCAAAGGTTGATTATACAAAATGTACCGGATGTGGGGTATGTAAAGAGAAGTGTCCGGTTAAGATAATAAAATAATTTATATTATGGAGGGAAGCTATGGCAAGAGATTATGTTATTATAGCTGATTCAACAAACGATTTACCTGAGGAGTTTGCTAAGGAGCATGATATAGATATCATTCCGCTGCTCTATGAATTAGGTGATGAGGCATATGGCAAGGAACGCTCATTATCACCACATGAGTTCTATGAGGGAATGAGAGAGGGTAAGTCTACTAAGACTGCCGCTGCCAATATTGAGGAAATAAAAGAGCATTTTGAGAAGGCTCTTAAGGATGGCAAGGACGTTTTGTTTATGTGCCTTTCATCGGGAATAAGCAGTACGGTTGGAAATGCATTTGTTTGTAAGTCAGAGCTTGAGGATGAATATCCTGAGGCAGATATATGTGTTATAGATTCCCTCTGTGCATCAGGTGGACAGGGTATGCTTCTTTACAGAGCTGTACAGAATAAGGAAAAGGGAATGTCTGCAAAGGAGAATTACGAGAATCTTGAGAGCATTAAGATGAATATAGTTCATAAGTTTACTGTTGAGGACTTAAAGTATCTTCAGAGAGGCGGACGTATATCTAAGACAGCCGCAACTATTGGTACAATGATTAATCTTAAGCCATTGCTTCATGTTGACAATGAGGGAAAGCTCGTTGCAGAATCAAAGGTAAGGGGCAGACGTAAGGCATTACAGCAGATGGTTAAGGATATGGGCAAGTGCATGGGAAGCTACATTGACAAGCAGGATGTAATAATCGTATGCCATGCAGATACAGATGCGGATGCACAGTTTACTGTTGATACCATAAATGAGCTCTATCATCCGGATAAGATAATAGTGAGTGGAATCACTCCTACTATTGGAGCACATTCCGGTCCGGGAACTATCGCTATATTCTTTATGGGAGATATAAGATAGATTGTCATTTGGCATTATATTGAATATAATGTAATAAGTATGTGTGGCAGGCTGTCTGATATGAGATTCCTTGAGCTTAGGGAAAAAGAGGTTATTAACTGCAAGGATTGCAGAAGGCTTGGCTATGTTGCTGATATAGAGTTTGACT
This sequence comes from bacterium, assembly GCA_963616385.1. Taxonomy (GTDB): domain Bacteria; phylum Bacillota; class Clostridia; order Lachnospirales; family Lachnospiraceae; genus Coprococcus_C. The sequence goes on from CAVELH010000038.1 coordinate 7,518, forward strand.
GTGAATCTGGCAGGATTGTTGCTATAATAGTGCCGGGACCGGGTAAGCTGTTCTCGTGTTTCGGAGCATGCAGCGAGTATTATATAAGGTTTTGTAACATTGTAAGAATTGGTCCGGATATTGTGCTGGTAGATATAGATGCCTGCGATATCCGTAGAGTAAAGGATAATTAAGGAGACGAAAGAAGATGAGATGTCCATTTTGTGGAGATGATAACACAAGAGTTATTGATTCTAGACCAGCAGACGAGAATCAGGCTATTAGAAGAAGAAGACAGTGTGATGAGTGTGGAAAGCGTTTTACGACATATGAGAAGGTTGAGACAATACCTCTTATTGTTATTAAGCGTGACAAGAATAGGGAAACCTATGACAGGGCAAAGATAGAGTCAGGTGTTGTTCGCTCATGCCATAAGAGACCGGTATCTGTTGATGATATAGAGGCATGTGTAGATAGAATTGAGAATAAGATATTCAGCATGGAAATCAAGGAGATAGAGAGCAAGCAGATAGGCGAGCTTGTAATGGATGAGTTAAAGGATCTTGATCAGGTGGCTTATGTAAGATTTGCTTCCGTTTATCGTGAGTTTAAGGATGCAAATACATTTATGAGTGAGTTGAAAAAGCTTCTTGACACAAAATAGAGGAGAGTCGGTGTGGAAAGTTTCCTTAGTCTAGAGCAGGGAAGTGAAGCCTGCGTTGTAGAGAAAAAATCTAGGTTTATAGCACAGATTGCTCCTGTATCATCTGAGGATGAAGCAAATGCATTTATAGAGCAGATTAAGAAAAAGCATTATGATGCAAGACATAACTGCTTTGCATATTCTGTTGGCGGCGAAAAGCTGATAACCAGATATTCGGATGACGGAGAACCTCAGGGTACTGCCGGAAAGCCTATTATGGAGGTTATAAATGGTTCTGGTATACACAATATATGTGTTGTTGTTACCAGATATTTTGGAGGTACTCTTCTTGGAACCGGAGGTCTGGTAAGGGCATATACGGCTGCAACCAAGGAAGCAATCGCATTATGCAAAACCAAGACAATGAAATATGTTACTCCTGTGGATATTGTTATAGGTTATTCTGATTTACCGCGTATCCAGTATATACTCGGCAATGTAGGTGCTGATGTGGTAGGACAGGATTATGATGCAGATGTGACCTTGCATGTGAGAATACCTGCTGAACAGTCAGAACGGGTTCTTGGACAGATTACAGAGATGACAAGCGGAAATGCGATTATCAATGCACAGGACAACATATATGCCTGAAAGCATTACAGTATTGTTATAGCAATGTAGATAAGAATACGACAATTATTGATATAAGTATTATGAGTGGAAGCACCTTCGTAAGGATGGTGCTTTTCTTAATTATAAAGCCAAATATAAATGTAAACAGAGAGAATAATACCGCCCAGAGTATAAGGTGAAGAATTCCTGTGGCAGTAAGTTCTGTAATAATTGCAGATATAAGACTTGTAAGCATGACAGGTATAATAGCAGATACTATAGCTGTAAGCTCTATGCCCATTTGCTCGCGTTTACCGAGTGCCACATACATATTTTTCTCCTTGTCCTGCTGAAAGAGGAGAAGTCCAAGCAAGCCTGAAAAAAGCATGAAAATAAGACAGATTTCATAGACAGGAAGCTTAATCTGGTATATGTAGTCCTTATATGAAAATTCGCCTGTTACTGAATCCTTTATACGAAATATATTGTCACTGCCAGCATAATAGTCAAGTCTGTTTGTAAGCTCAGAGTCATATTCAGGTATGCCTACAGAAAGTGTAAGCAGCCTGTCAGAGCAGAGTGTAAATATTGTAGCAAATAGTGTCTCATTTATGGTAGCACCAAGAGTTGTTGATGGTGTTGTGTATTGTACTATCTGATTATCGCCGGACAAACCATCTATATAGTCCTCAAAAAAATTCTCAGGAATATAGTAACCACATTCTGCATAGCCTGATTTAACATCGGAAATCATTTTCTCCATATCTGAAGTCAGATAAAATGTATATAGAGAATTGTTTGAAGATATCTTATCCATGATAGCAGTAGTATTTGCAGCAGTTTCATCTGAATAGATAGAAACTCTTATGTCAGCAGAACGCTCGCTGGCAGGGAGGCACGCATATATTGCTGTGAGGAGTATTATAGAAAAAAGCATGACAAGATAAAGCTTGTGTGTAAGTATTCTTTTTGTGAAAACTGTAAAACGATTTAATGCTTTCATATGTGCTCCTTTATATTCCGAATAATGCGTGTCCTATTGTACTTATCATATATTTGCCGGGCATAAGTGTTGAAATATGCTGTATTACCTCTGGCAGCATGGCATTTGGAAGTATTCCTCCACCGATATATGTAAGTATCAGGGTAACTGCAAGTAGTGTCATATGATTTACGACTGTGTTTTTGCACAGTGAATTAATAATATTAATAATCAGGGCTATAAACAATATAACGGGTATTGCGACAATAAATCCTGGTGCATAAAGGCTTTTAAATGCTATTGATACCGCAAGCATACATGGGACAAATGCAATAAAAAGGCTAAGTGAAGTATTTATGAAATTACATACAAAAATATGCACACCATTAAGCCCGTTAGAATATATAAGCTCTTTTATTCCATAGTTGTAATCTCTTATAAGCGGAGCGATTATGAAGGTCATAAAAAACAGGCTTAACATAACTGCAACCGCAATATAGTGTTGAAGCAGAGTGAGACTTCCCTCGTTGGTCGCATCCTTTTCTTTTATATATCCATCCTTATTCAATGCTCTGTCAAGATATATAAGATTAACCCGATTTTGAATATCGCTAATCTCTGTACTGTCAAGTCCGTGAGCCCTTACTGTGTCAAGTGCACTGTAAATACCAGCCTGTGCTATACCCAGATACGTTGCATATGACATGAACAGTTCATTTGCAATATGTGAGGATGCTGAGGTTGTGTCTTTTACAACTATATCAAGTAGGGGATTGGTGCTGTCCATGATACCTGAAAAGAATCTTTCGGGTACAATAATAAAGAATAAGACCTCACCATCAGATATCAGCTTATAACCTTCATCTATAGTGCTTACCTGCATTAAGGTTACTGTCTCCTCAATACTCTGCATCTCCTCAAGCATACCAAGTGCAAGACGGTTATATTTCATATCATCGTCATCAGGAAGATAATATGCGAGCTTAACAGTTGTAAATGTTTTATCCTTGTACACATGTCCGGATATTACGATTCCGGAGACAGAGCATACTCCAAGTAGGATTAAAACCGCAATTAATATAGGGATTATATAGCCCTTCAGACGTTTTAAGTTAGCCCTTATTAAGTTAAAAAATAAAACCTGCTTATGCATTTATATTACTCCTCAACATATCAACGTATGATATTCCCTTGCTTTTAAGGATAGCTGTATCATATAATGAGCCATTGTTAAGCAGGTATACACGATTACAGAAATTAAATATATCCTCGTCATGGGAGGCGATTATTATCGTTCCACCGTTTCCACAGAAGCTCTGCATATAAGATAAAATATCCTGCTTAGCCGGAAGGTCAAGTGCCGCAAAAGGTTCGTCCATCAGTAATACCTCTGGTTCATTTATGAGTACGGTGGCTAGACTTAGCCTTTTTTTCATACCTCCGGACATTTTTTTAACGGGAGTATCAAGAAAATTATTAATACCCATATCAATAAGTGGGGGTTCGTTTAATGCTGATATTATCTCGTTTTTGGACAGACTGCACCACATTTTAATGTTATCTATTGGCTTTAGCTCATCAAAAAGTGGATTGTCCTGAGGAACGTAGCCTATTTTGGTGTCATTGCTGTTGGCACACGCTCTTGCAATGCAGGATAGTAAGGTGGACTTTCCCGAACCATTTGTGCCAAGTATTCCTATTGCCTCACCACTTTCTGCTGAAATGGAAATGTCGCGCAATACCTCTTTTTTTCCATATGATTTTGAAATATTATTTATATGAAACATAGTAACCCTCTTTGTTTAATGATAATAAAAATATTGTAACATACATCTAAGCTTTATTCTATAAATAAATGAAAACCAATATGGACTTTAAAAGGTTCATTTGCTATAATAAAATAAGTATATTTTATAAAAACAAATGAACGAGGTGAACCGGATGAATGGGGTTAGACTTGCCAAGAAAAATGCTTTGACAATAAAGATTATGGCAGCATTTTCAATTGCCAGAATTATCATATTAATTCTTAATCATAAGGAACAGACAGGATTTGTTCCGCTACTCATTTTATTTGCAGTATATGCAGCAGGTAATGTAGTATTTTACCTTATAAATGACAGAAGTGAGCTTACCAAATTCACATCAATTACTTTATTTGCGGTGCTTACTGTTATAAGTATGATAGTTTCAGATTCTCTGATAGATGCAATACCGATATTTGTAGCTATGGGAATGTGTGTTGTGTATATGGATAATATGCATACAATTATCACTTGTGGAGTTTCTGGCGTTGGAACTCTTGTGGGTACAATAATTAAGATAGCGGGTTCAGGGCTCCTGCCATCTGCTGCATGGATGGAGATATTCCTTCTTGCTGTTATATTCACTATAGGTATTATTAAGGCAGGAAGCATTACACTTAGAGAGCAGGAGACTGATAAGCAGGAGATTCAGTACCATGTGGCATATCAGGAGGAGATAACCGGTAACATGGTTAAGGTTGTTGATAATGGTAATGCACATATTGAACAGCTCCAGTCCAAACTCGATAATTTCCAGCTTGCAACCGAGGAGGTAACAAAGTCAGTTGACGCTATCTCAAGTGGTGTAACAGATACAGTTGAGAATATGGAACATTCAACTATGATGACACAGGAGATTCAGAACATTATAGATAATCTTATAGATGTCAAGGATAATACAGTTGAGTCTACCAGAAGGGCTATAGAATCAGTACAGTTGGGACTTGACATAATAGAGAATCTTAAGACCAAGTCTGATGATATAAATGTTGCCAATAAGGATGTGACAAGGGTTTCTGAGGAGCTTTGTGAGAAGATTGTTTCAGCAGAGGAGATAACTCAGATTATTTATCAGATATCAAGCCAGACTAATTTGCTTGCACTTAATGCTTCTATAGAGGCTGCCAGAGCTGGAGAGCAGGGAAGAGGCTTTGCGGTTGTAGCTAATGAGATTCGTAACCTTGCAGATGATACAAGAAATTCTATAGACAGTATCACACAGCTCCTTAAGGGTGTTACAGAGCTTGCGAACCATAGCTCAGAGCTTGTAAGACGAAGCGTTTGTGCGGTGGAGGAGCAGGCGAGATACATAGATGCAGCAGACCAGTCATTTAACACGATATCAGGTGTCGTTGAGGAGCTTCACGGTGATATGGAGCAGCTTGACCAGATAAGCAACAGTCTTGATGCATCAAACAACACAATTATTGACAGTCTTGCAAATCAGCAGGCAGCAAGTGAGGAGATAGCCGCAAATGCTCAGTCATCAGCAAGCCTGTGTGGTTCTAATCTTCAGGAATTAAATAGTGTTATAGATGAATTAAATGAGATTGCCAAGATTATTGGAAGCTTAAAGAGTGGTGATTTAGATGAGATTAATCAGATGCTTGAGGAGACAACAGTAGAGTCTGATGAGCAGGTGGATGATACAGATTACTCAGCATATTTCTCAGATGAAGAGACTGAAGCCGGTTATGTACCTGATGAAGAACATGAGGATGGTGAGACAGCTTCATATGAGGACGATAGTACAGAAGTAGGAGATAATGAATATACAGATATCAAAGCAGAATATGGTTCTGATGATGCAGATAATGCTACAGGTGAGTATGACGAGGATGGATACGATGAAGAATCGTATAATGATGAGTCATATGAGGAAGCTGCATATGAGGATGATACGGAAGAGTAACTTATATATAAAAATGGAGCTGTCACCAGCTCCATTTTTTTAGTAGTCCTCTTCTATAACGCGGAAGTCCAGATAATCAAAATCAATTCCTTCTATAAAATTATCCTGTGTAAATCTTGTCCTTGCGTGCTTTATAAAGTCATCCTGATTAGATTTGAGCCAAATCGGTTTTGAAAGGTCAAATTCATAGCATATATCCTCTAATGCCTTATAGACCTTATTGGTTCTTGTCATTGTGTAGTCATCTATGCATGCAACATAGTCATTTATTACTTTATTATTCTTAAATATTTGTCCCCATATTCTAAACATAAAATAGCTCCTTACATTATGTTTTGTATAGTATAACTAAATTAAAAGAGAAATTCAACTTAAAACACTCCCATTTATGGTATAGATGTGATAAAATGTGTCAAGAAATTATTATGCAGTAATGGAGAAATAACAATGTACAAACTTATAACTACGGATGGAAGTGCAAAGCGTGGCGAGGTTACAACTGTACATGGTGTTATACAGACACCTGTATTTATGAATGTTGGAACTGCGGCAGCCATAAAGGGAGCTGTGTCAACCGAGGATTTGGAGGCAATAGGTACACAGGTAGAATTGTCGAACACATATCATTTACATGTAAGACCGGGAGACAAGATAGTAAAACAGATGGGTGGACTTCATAAGTTCATGTCATGGAACAGACCTATACTCACTGATTCAGGTGGATTTCAGGTGTTTTCACTTGCTGGTCTCAGGAAGATAAAGGAGGAGGGAGTAACATTTAACTCCCATATAGATGGAAGAAAGATATTTATGGGACCTGAGGAGAGTATGCAGATTCAGTCTAATCTTGCATCAACTATAGCTATGGCATTTGATGAATGTCCGTCTGCCAAGGCTGAGAGAAGTTATATTCAGCCGTCGGTTGACAGAACATATAGATGGTTAGTCAGATGTAAGGCGGAGATGCAGAGACTTAATTCACTTGAGGATACTATTAATAAACATCAGATGCTTTTTGGTATTAATCAGGGTGGAGTTTTTGATGATATAAGAATTGAACATGCAAAGAAGATAGCTGAACTTGACCTTGACGGATATGCGATTGGTGGTCTGGCTGTCGGTGAAACGCATGAGGAGATGTACAGGGTAATTGAATCTACAATGCCATATCTTCCACAGAACAAGCCGACGTATCTTATGGGTGTAGGTACACCTGCCAATATATTAGAGGCTGTAGAGCGTGGCGTGGATTTCTTTGATTGCGTTTATCCATCAAGAAACGGCAGACATGGACACGTTTATACTAACCATGGTAAGCTCAATTTATTTAATGCGCAGTATGAGACTGATGACAGACCTATTGAGGAGGGCTGTGGCTGTCCTGCCTGCAAGAGATATAGCCGAGCTTATATAAGACATCTGTTAAAAGCAAAAGAAATGCTTGGAATGAGATTTTGTGTCTTGCATAATCTGTATTTTTATAATAATATGATGAGTGAGATTAGAGAGGCCATAGAGGAACACCGCTATAGTGAATATAAGCGGAAGAAATTGGAAGGCTTTAATATGAAATAGGAGGAAATAGATATGTTATTAGAGACATCAGGCGCAGGTGGTTCAGCAGGTTCAATCGGCTCTATAATATTTATAGTAGTTATATGGATTGCTGTATTTTATTTCTTGTTAATTCGTCCTCAGAAGAAACAGAAGAAGCAGATGGAGGATCTTCATAGTGCTATGGAGCCGGGTGATAATATTATGACAACCGGTGGCTTCTATGGTACTATTCTTGATATTCCTGATGACACAACAGTTATCGTGGAGTTCGGTGGTAATAAGAATTGTAGAATTCCTATGCACAAGAATGCTATAGCTGAGGTTGAGAAGGCTGGTTCAGCAGTAATCAAGGACGAGCATGGCGAAGATGATGAGGCTGAGAAGGAAGCTAAGAAGGAATCAAAGAAGCTTGGTAGGGAAAAGAAGTAATTACTGTATGTAACATATATAGGGGTATGGTATTATTGTTTTATAATTAATACCATGCCCCTATATTTATTTTTTGATAATTTTTATCATCTTTTGTCAAAAAACAGTAGACTATTTCCCCACTTTGTGAGAAAATATATCCAATGATGTTTTTCTATGCAGATAAATGTCAAAAACATATTTTAATATTTGAAAGGAGTCTCAAAATGATTTATTCACAGGAAGTTGAAAACATGTGCCCAGTAGCTCAGGGCGTACATCATGGCTGTGCCCCAATTCCAGAAGAAGCTAAGTGGGTTCAGGCAAAAGAAGTAAAGGATATTTCCGGTTTTACACATGGTGTAGGCTGGTGTGCACCACAGCAGGGTGCATGTAAGATGAGCCTTAACATCAAGGAAGGTATCATTCAGGAGGCATTGGTTGAGACAATTGGTTGTTCAGGTATGACACATTCAGCAGCTATGGCAGCAGAAATCCTTCCAGGATTAACTGTTATGGAAGCTTTGAATACTGATTTGGTTTGTGACGCAATCAACACAGCAATGAGAGAGCTTTTCCTTCAGATCGTATATGGTCGTTCACAGAGTGCATTCTCAGAGGACGGTCTTGCAATTGGTGCAGGTCTTGAGGATCTTGGAAAGGGCCTTCGTTCACAGGTTGGTACTATGTATGGTACACTTAAGAAG
>CAVELH010000039.1:0-1232 GCA_963616385.1 bacterium
GATTATACTATGAAATCCTTGAGAACAGGCTGTCAACTTTATTTATACACCATCAGTCTTTCTATTGTTTATACAACTTATCCACCTCTGCTTCATACACAGCCTCAGTATTGCAATAATAAGCCTCCAGCTTATCACAACAATTTCGGAATATTGTTTCCAGATTAGGGTCAAACTGGGTTCCCATTCCATCCAGAATTATCTGTTTTGCTTCATCATATCCCATAGATTTCTTGTAACATCGCTGGCTTACAAGGGCATCATAGACATCTGCAACAGCCATTATTCTGGCTTCCAGAGGAATCATTGAACCCACACGTCCTTCTGGGTATCCCTTGCCATCCCAGCGTTCATGATGAAATCTGGCTATATTATAGGCTGTATCTACGAAGTGCTGCTCCTCCACTCCATCCAACAGGATATGCACCATTTCACCACTTTTAACAGCATGAGTTTTCATCACTGCATATTCCTCATCAGTAAGACGTCCTGGTTTACAGAGGATTGACGAATCAATCGAAATCTTGCCCAGATCATGCAGCGGTGCAGACCTGACTATATCCTCAGCCAGTGTTGCGTCTATTTTATCAGCCTTATGAGCCATTATTTCATCAACAATTATTGCTATTATGTCGTTGGTTCTCTTGACATGTCCACCTGTAGTATCATCTCTGTTTTCTATGATATTTGCCATGCCAAGCGTGATTTTTCTCTGGATTTCCACTATGTTTTCGGTTTTCTTTTCGATTTCACGGCTTAAGGTTTCATTATAAGAAGTCATGATATCCATAGCCCTCTGCTCTTCTGTAGCATCCCTGATATCAAACACATAGCCCTGTGCCTTGCCATCCTTGCGAAGAGAAAATTCAGCTATCTCACATATGCATATAACGTCACCCACCGTGAATTTTCTGGAGGTCTCACCATCTGTCTTAAGCCGCTCTATCATATCAAACAAGGTTGCAGCCTCTTCCGACATCACATCATCCACACGCTGTATCCTCAGAAATGGCAGAAACTCCATAGCCCTTTCATTACAGCTCATAAAACGGCACTTCAAATCCACGGACACATACCCCCTGTTGCTGTAATATTTCTGATGCTGGGAAATAACACTGGAAATATCGTGCATGTACATACGGTCATAGGAAGTCAGGATGATTATTGAAGCCAGGACATACAGGTATGGCAGCAGACTGAACTCTATACGCCCAAAGGTCTCTACTGCATAT
>CAVELH010000039.1:1242-15815 GCA_963616385.1 bacterium
TAGTTATACAATACCAGTTTTGAATGATTACCTTTTCGGATATATCCCGCTGCTAAAATTCCAAGAATAACAAGCAGGCAGGCAGACAAATAGATAATATGCAGAATCTTTAAGGGTCCAGCTGTTGTCGTTACCACACTTCCCGCTGCTGTATGTGCCACCTCAATTTCCTTATAATACATCTTTGTTCCAAAAGAAATCCATACTGTCATGGCATGCAGAAAGGCAATACCATAACCTGCCACTTTAATCCATGACTTTATATATAATCCCATAGAATGCAGCATTGCAAATATAGTCACCATAAGGAGCACACTGCTGTCCAGATATATTATGCACAGTGCCACTTGCGCCGCCTCTGCGCCTGTAACTCTTGATTTTAACCAATACCCCAGAATAACGATTGGAATCAGAAGTATGATTGTCCAGTCGTAGGTATTTATATTTTCAAAGTTTTTTGCTGCCATAATAATCACCACAAAGGCTGATATTACCAAGCATATTTCAAAACCTATCACTGCCATTTATCCCATGGTCTCCTTTATAAAAAACTCTGCTATTTTCTCCAAAATTACATCCTTTGACTGATTTTTCAACAAATATCCCTGTGGTTTTAAGGCTATAAGGGATTTGACAGTCTGTATATCATCTTTGGATGTAAGAAACATAACAGGTATCTTTGCTGTTGTAGTTTCACTGTGGAGCATCTGCAAAAATTGGGCTCCGTTGCACACTGGCATTTCATAGTCAAGCAATATCAAATCCGGCTTATTGGTTTCTATGAAATGAAAAGCATTTGTGGCAGACGGACACACATTTATATTGTATTCATTTTCCAGCCATTCTGACATAAGCCTCAGAAATACAGGTGAATCATCCACTACCAGTATATTTTTCCTGTTGCCCTTCGCATCAAATTCAGCCACCAACTGGTTAATCTTTTCGATAACCTCGTTAATGTTTACAGGTCTCTCACAGCTCATCGCAATAACATTTGTAACTGTAATGTCATATATTTTCCTGAGAGAGTCCTTATCTCCAATCATTATAATTTTACGATTGAATTCTATGCACCTGTCATATAAAAATACTCTGAAGCCTAAATGACTGAGCAGAACTTCTGCATCTGCAACAAAAAACTTCGGCATATCTTCAAGCTCTTCTAGCGACTGCTGGTTTATATCACGTCTCTCTACCTTAAAGCCTTTGTTGCTCAGATTATTCATAAGTGAATGCATTATAAATGACATGTCCTCATTGCCTAAAAATAATAAATCACACTTCTGGTTCATTAGTGTACCCCATTCTCCTTAAGTTTTTCAGATATTTCCACAGCCTTCTCTGCATCCAGATTGGCTACTGCGATTTCAAGTTCGTTTAGTAGTGTCTTCTCTTCCTCTGTCCAGTTATACGTTATAAGCTTTTTGATTATTGAATCAGCATTTTTGATATCATAGGCCTTCATGCTTGATTCCAGCTGATGCAGCATGCCATCAAGGATATCCTTATCCGGTTTTTCCTGGTCACCTTCCTCCTTTGGCAGGCTGTCCTTTACCAGATTCTTCAATTTGAACCATTTATCCATAAAATATGGTGTAAGATCCTTTATCATCTGAATGTTATTATGTATGGCTGCGTCCTCAAGCATGGCTGCAAGACCATATGCCTGAAATGCTCCCATTATATTGGTTGTAGCCTTCATGGCATGAACCTTTATCCTGAAATCTTTTACAGCCTCATGGTTTTTCTCGTCTTCCATAATAGAATCCATGTAGGACTGCAGCTCATCTGCATCTGTGTCAGCAACTGCTACAAACTGCTTGAGCACTGACAGATAGTTCTTCAGACCTCCCATATGGGTAACTGCAAATGTAACATCCACACCAGGTATTACCGGCAGGGCTATTTCATCAGTGCTCTTCTGGCTTACTGGTGCCTGACCCTTGCTGAATTTGGACGGATCCAGATATTCCATAATCTTACGTTCCAGTAGTTCTGGCTCGATAGGCTTTGCAAGGAAGTCATCAAATCCCATAGATTCATATTCTTCCTTTGCCCCCTTTATAGCATTGGCTGTAAGAACAATAACCGTTGTCTCTGTATTGAGTCCATCCTTCTGGCTTCTAATCCTGCCGAAGGCTTCTACTCCATCCATCTCCGGCATCATATGATCCATAAATATTATGTCATACTGTCTGCTCTTTGTCTTTTCCAGAGCAGCCATTCCTGAGCTTACTGTATCAATCTGAAGCTGTGTTTCTTTTAAGAGTTCCTCAAATACCATCAGGTTCATCTTGTTATCATCCACAACAAGAACTCTTGCGTCAGGTGCTGTAAACATAGCCTGATATTCCTCACTGCTATCCGGCAGCTCATCAAAATCAATATTTCCTATCGGGGCATCCCCTGCCACACCCTGTTCTATCTCAAAGTAAAATTCGCTTCCCTCGCCATATGTACTCAGTATATGAAGCTCCGAATCCATCAGTTTTAAGATACCTGTAACGAGGTTAAGTCCTATGCCGGTACCCTCCACATTGTGATTTCTCTTCTCATCAAACCTGGTAAATCTCTGGGTAAGCTTTTCCAAATCTTCCTCACGGATTCCGATTCCGGTATCCTTTACCGAAAACAGAAGGTGTACCTTATCCTCATAGGTCTTGCCAAATACTGAGAGTTTCACGCTGCCCTCATCAGTATATTTTGCAGCATTGGTAATCAGGTTTATAATCACCTGCTTAAGGCGTACTGAGTCTCCATACAGCTTCTCTGGCAGGGTCTCCGATATCTCATACTTAAATTCAAGCTTGTTGAACTCGGCCCTGCTTTTAACCATGCTAACCACATCCATCAGCAGCTGCTTAACAGAATATTCTTCTGTAACAAGCTCCATCTTGTCAGCCTCCAGCTTTGACATATCAAGTATACCATTGATTATGGATAAGAGCATATTTGATGCGCTGTTTACATTTCTGGCATAGGACTTAATAGCAGACTCATGAGACTCCCTTAAAATCATGGTATTAAGACCAATAACCGTATTGATTGGTGTACGGATTTCATGGGACATATTTGTCAGGAAGGTACTCTTTGCCTTGTTTTCATGTTCTGCTTCCTCTGCTCTGTTTGCCACGGCTTCCACTTCTGCCTTCTCACTGCTGATATTCTGAATGGTAAAAAGCACTTTTTCCAATGGCTCGTTTTCATTCCTGTCCATGGCAAAGAACCGTGTACGGCACCAGCCATAGTTTTTGCTGATATACTCAAAAGCAAGAGTATTCCTTCCCTTAAGCCTCTGCTCCAGAGTACTCAAATCACAGAACTCCATTGCCGGCTCTATAAAGCTGTCAACACTGTCATATTCAAACATGCCCACCAGCTGTTCCATTGCAGATGCCGATGAAGGTCTCAGCTTCTCTGATTTTTCATCTGCCACCATAGGCACCAGTTCGTTTGTCTTAAGATTAATCATATAAATGATTGAATACATATCCGACAGACACAGAATGCCTGATTTTTTTAATTCCATTTCCTTTAGTGCCTGCTTGTATGTCAAATCAGATACCACATAAAGCAGCAGAAGAACAAGCCATACAAGTCCCAGTGCTGCCAGTATATAAATGCTATATCCGTCTGTAATATGCCTGTTAAATGAATATGTGACGCTATAGTTGCTTATATCCGGCTCCACATAATAATAGATAATAAATCCCATAGTCAGAGTGGATTTATTATCTATAGGCAGTTCTCCCTCTTTGGATGATGGATAGTAAATCACATAATCTCCCGCTTCAAGGGGTATAAGCAAATCTCCCTCAAACAAATAATCCAGTTCCACATCCTCAGGTGAACATTTCCTCAAATCAAGCGTCTGTACCTTTTCCCCTGTTGTAACATGCTGGTGGACCTCCACGGTACCGCACCAGAACTGGTTAATCATACAATCTTCTGAGATGTCAATTCTCAGCTTCCAGTCATTTATCTCATATTGTGCATTATTGACTATTGTGCCCTCCATTGTCTGTCCGTTTAGATTTCTTCCCTCTTCATCAAGTTCGAAATCTCTCTTAATCCACTTATTGGCATCGCCCGCACGTCCCCCAATGGACATTGTCACTCCGCCATTATCATCTGTACTGGTCACAACATGTTTCTGTTTATTAAAATTAATAAGATAAGTAAACTCTGCTATAAGGAATACAGCCATAATAACCGGCAGGATAATAAGCAGATTTCTTACCATAGGATTTCTCTTTTTTTCCAAATTTGCATTCCCTCCATACCTTTAAAACCAATAAAGGACTAAAGAACAGTCTTTTTTTCCACATAGGCTGTTATAATATTTTTTCAAGTCTGGTAATTGGTTCTATCTGCTCCAGGACATTGTTCATATCTTCAAACATAAATCCCTTTTGGGTTATACGTACCTTAATATCCTCTATATCCTCTTCAACCTTGCCAAAATACTGCATTGAGTCAGCTATATTGTCTGATATGGTATTTATGGATGTCTGACAGCTGTCAAATACTGTAGTCATCTCCTGTTTCTGCACACCAACACTCGATGCCACATCCTTAATACTTGAAATAGTCTCCTGAGTCTTTACTATATTGTCATGGGAGAGTTCTATAGCCTTCTTTGTATTTCCAATTGATTCCACAAGGCGCTGGTTACTCTCGTTCAGTTCTTCCACGCTTGCACATATAGATGTAACCGCAGACTGGATTTCCTTTGACAGATTGTTGACTGAGTCTGCAACAACTGCAAAGCCTCGTCCTGCTTCTCCTGCTCTTGCAGCCTCTATAGAAGCATTAAGGGCAAGGAGATTTGTCTGTCTGGCAAATCCGCTGATGAGGTCGACCATGCCTCTGATGTCATCAAAATTATGCTGGAACTGTTCAAAAACATCCTGCACAGCATTTATGGTATCAGACACCTCTGTACTGCCCGCATCGACCTCTTCCATCTCATCAATTGTATTATCTGCCGTCATTACCAGCTCAGATACGATGCTTTCAAAGGCATCTGTAATCTCCTCTACACGCTGTAATTCCTGCTGGAATTCATCCACTGAAGTGTGGATATTATTATATTTTTCCTCTACAAGGCTGAATGAACTGTGGATTGTATCTATACCCTCAATGGTACTTTTTTCTTCATTCTGCAGCCTTTTTTTCTGCTCTATAGAGTAACGCCCTATTTCCCTAAGGGCACTCATCCTCTTATCTACTTCCTGTTTTATCCTGTCATTTCTGTCAGCTGTCTGAATCTCTCCAGCTGCTCTTTTGTTAAATAAACCCATAAGCTCTCCTTTATTCGAATACAACTGCTACCATCGTCTGATTTACATGCTGTCTGCCGCACTGTTCGCCGCCTCCTACAATTCCCACATGAGGTCCAAGCTCTGACATGCTGCTTAAAAAAGTAGTGAGGTAACCCCTGTCAGAATACAGGAGATGGCGGTAAATGCAGTTAATTGAGAAAACAAAGGATATCTTTCTGCTGTCATCCTTCATCTGCTGCCTGGTGCTTTTTCCCACCGCATCATAGTCCCTTAGCTGCATGACACTGATAGTATCATTCTCATTAATTTTTTTATAATTAATAAGGGAATTGTTTCTGCCTACCGCATATGGAGAAGCAATATATATATCCTTGCCTATAACCCTGCCCAGCGGATTTGTAAGCACATTGGCTGCAATTTTATCAGCTGAAACTCCTGCATCAGCACAATAGACATCAGCTGCCGGTCTGCCATCCAGAGTAAGAATTTCTTTATTTGCAAGATTTACAGATGTGGCAATGTGTGTGTCAGCACCATCAAGCGGCTCAAATATCAGTTCAGAATATACACGAACCCTGCCTGACTTATTTTTAATAACTGCATATGCACAAGCATCACTGTAAAGCACTCCATCTGCCATTACATAGCTCACAGCCCCCTCTGGTATTCCAAATACTGTACCGCCTGCCAGAGTCACTCCATAACTGTCAAGCACCACGTTCATAGATGTAACAAGACGCTCCTCATCGTTTGTGCAGAACTCCAGACATACTGTATCGCTGTTTTCCGGTGCCAGCTTTCTGACCTTTCCCAGCATTTCAGGTATATCTGTCATAGGTGCAGATGACAGATTTCTTATCACACCAATCTCAGCCTCCACATCCTGTCCAAATCCAATCAGAATCATTCTGCTGTCAGAGGATTCTGACTTAAAATATGTAGTAGAGCTTGTACCTATGAGAGGAACCTCTCCATACTTCTCCTTTACAAGCCTTGACGCTTCCTCCAGTGCCTCGTAGGAAGACAGCAGAACCAGCAGTCTGGGATTACGTATATCCGCTGTCACCTCCTGCACGGCATCTGCCACATTCTTCTTTGTCGATACTCCTGTATTTACCTGCATATACCAATTCCTTTCTCTCGTCTAACCAAGCATTATTTTATTGATTTCATCATCTTTTTATGATAACATTTTCTACTAAAGGAGGACTTACAAATGTACGAATACAAACCCATTGGCGATATGTCAGTATTCCTGCTCTGCCTTTTATTGCTGATGCTTTTAATAGCAACCTATACAGAAAAAACAAAGCGTTATAAATTTGTCATCATGGCGATTATCAACCTGATATATTTAAGTATGGTAAGCATAATTTATAATTACTATATATATCCAAATACTGGTATTATAAGCGACAATCTCGTATATATACTGCATAATTCCCTGCATATATCCCTGATTGCCCAGCTCCTTATATACGTATTTTACATACTGGATCTCATCAGCTACCATAATAAGTGCATCACCAGCATACTTAATATGCTTTTTGTCCTGTATGCTGCAATTGAGCTGTTATCGCCATATACCCACATAGGCTTCTATATAGAGGATGGGGTGGCACACGACTATGCCCACGACATCATCTATTTAATCTGGTATGTATTGTATATAGCAATAATTGTATCAGTAGTCGTGTTAAAAAACAAGACAATTATATCAAGAATATATATCTCCGTAATACTTACAATGGCTGTTTCTGTGTTTATCACCATATCAGAATACCACTACAATACAGAGTCTTTTACAGTACTGTCCTACTACATACCAATAATGTCTGTAGTCCTTCTGTTTCACAGTAATTCCTACAATTCCAATTTTGGAGCAGTAGACAGGGCAGCTCTGGTTACAAAGCTTACCTCTTTGCATAACAGCGGGAGAGATTTTGTATTTGTAAATATAGAGATACCTGATTTCGACAAGGTTGAGTCATTGGTCCAGACATCGCAGGATTTTAAGGAATTCACTTATGCCATGCATTACACAGATTATCTTTTCCGCTATAACGAGGATAATTTCGTGCTGATTTTTAAGAAAAATCCGGATATAGCGCAACTGCAGCAGCTTTTTGAAAAATTACATGCAAAATATAAAATGTCCCACTATGTAACAGTTATAAAATCTAACCCTTACTGCCAGACCTTAAAGGACTATATCAGCCTCTGCAGCATGAATTACAGAAGCGAAAATATATATGTGGTAAACAGCCATGATTTGAAAAAATTCTACCGGGCCAACAGTATCAGACACATTCTTGAGGATATTGACTTGCGGGGCGATTTAAATGATCCAAGAGTGAAGGTATACTGTCAGCCTATACTGGATGTAAATACCAAGACCTTTACCACTGCCGAATCCCTGATGCGTCTTGAGACAGCTGAGACAGGCATGATTTTACCAGATACATTTATCCCAATTGCAGAATGCACAGGCAGGATACATATGCTCACCAAGATAATACTTAACAAGGTATGTGATTTCATCGAACACAATGATGATATCAGCCGGATATCTGTTAATTTTTCAATGTCAGAATTATCAATGCCATATTTTTTTGAAGATATAATGAGTATTATCTCCAAATACTCTTTTGACAAGAGTAAGCTGGGCTTTGAAATAACAGAAAGTGTTGAGGCCAATGATTTTAACCTCATCAGGGAAACTCTCAGTAAATTCAAGGAGCTTGGCATAACTATTTATCTTGATGACTTTGGAACAGGCTTTTCAAATATAGAGCATATTGCCAAAATGCCTATAGACATAATAAAATTCGACCGTTCCCTTGTACTCTCATCCAAGGCGGATAAAAAATCAGAAAATATAGTATCCAGCCTCTCAAATATGTTTAATATCATCGGCTGCAACATCCTGTATGAGGGTATTGAGGATGGAAATGACGAGAACAGGTGCATAAAGCTTAAGGCTCACTATCTCCAGGGCTTTATGTATTCAGAGCCTATACCTATTGAACAGATGTCCGATTTCATTGGCAGGGAATATACAGAAGAAATCAGCTTTTAATCAGATAGAAGATGAAAGGAGCAATATCTATGCAGGTAAATTTAGAGATATACCGTAACGACATGGCAGCTTTACAAAAACTGTGGGAAGCAGCCCATCTTGATGCCCTTACCCATTTATTTAACAGATATGGCATGGAATCATGGATTACAGAACGCCTTGAAGAAATGAGTCCCTCTGACACAGCTGCTATGATGATGATAGATGTGGATAATTTCAAGTATGTAAATGATGCCTTTGGCCATATGCTTGGAGATGCGCTCCTTGTCGATATTGCGGATATAATTCGGGAGATTTTCCCCAATGAATTCTTCTGTGGGCGAATCGGTGGAGATGAATACCAGATATTCGGTCTGAATGTAGACCAGGATATCGTTTGTCAAAAGGCTGACTCACTCTGCCAGCAGATTAAAAACAAATACGAAAAGGGCAGATATAATATTTCAATAAGCGTTGGAGTGGCTTTTTCCAATGAGAATCACGGACGCAGCTATGCAGAGCTTTATAAAATGGCTGACCTTGCCCTGTATCAGGCAAAATCCAATGGCAAAAACGGCTACATGCTTTATGGCGCAAAGCAGTCCATGCAGGTACCACAGAAAAGACGCTGCTATCAGGACCATGGTTCTGCCGAGCCTATTCAGCTTGGCGAAAGCGGTTTTTCCGTTGCAAAGCTTCTTGTAGATGCAGTAATTGACGAGCTGTCCTTAAAACATGACCCTAAAACCACCATAGAAAATGTATCAAAGTGCATTGTTGATGCCCTTGATGTGACAAGAGCTTATGCCAGCTGCTATACCAGGGACGAGATGTCTATCGGCAGGTCTTATTACTATGCCCAGAATGATGATCCAAACATCACACCTAATCTCAGGATATCAGGGCAGGAATATAAAAATAAATGCTTCAACAGCGAAAATATATTTTTCTGCACTGACATTGAAAAGACAATTGAGCCAATCAAAACTGAATTGAAAAGGATGCAGGTCAAGACTCTCCTGCAGGTACTTATTGTAAAGGACGGCAGAATAATCGGAACCCTGGGAATCAACAACTGTGGTTATAAGAGGCTCTGGCTGCAAAGTGAGATAGAGGCCATACATACTATAGCAAAGCTTATGACTGATACCATATATGAACTTCAGGAATCATTGGAGGAGAAATATGATTGACTACTGTGAAATGATTGCTGCTCTTACAACAGACTATCATAATGTATATGTTATTGAACCGGAAAACAACATCGGTACAACTATAAAACTAAATGGCAGGATTATGGACAGCCTTGCTTCCGCTCCCGATACATTTGATTATGAGGAGTTCATGGCAGACTATCTTAAAACCCGTGTCTATGAAAAAGACAGGGAAAGAATTGCCCTTGCTTCATCTATTCCAGCTCTTATTGATGCATTCAGCACTGGCAGCGAAAGAAATGAACTGAACTACAGGGTGGTGGATAAGGATGGTTCTATCCATTACCTCCGCATACTATACATACGTATTTCAAAACCTGGTGAACTTTTAAGGCTTGTTGCTGGTGCCCGCAATATTGATTACAAAATAAACAGGCAGAAGGAAATCCATACCGAAGGCTTAAATCACGCTTATTCAGCCATTGCAGGCATTTATTTGTCCATGTACCGTGTAAATATAAAGACAAATACCTACACAGTAATAAAAACTACCGACACTGTCATGCTCTATCCCCGTCCGGATTCTGAGTTTTTTGAAGAAAATGCAAAGAGCTTCATAAAAGAGCTTTGCACTGAGGAAAACTATCCTTCCATGCTGAAGTTTCTCAACAAGGATACACTTGATCAGCGAATGTATGGCAAATCACATATTTCTGCCAAATTTGATGGTAAAACTGGTAAAACATACAGACTTCACTACATAAGGGAGGGAGAAGACGATACTGTTCCGATTAAATATATGATTGTTGCCCTTGAGGCCTTGGAATCAAACGACTACCGCTCTGTTTTTGATACTCTGGCAAGAAACTTCCAGAATGTATTCTGGGTAGACCTGCAGGATGGAACTGCTAAAATATTAAAACTGGACGGATATATAACAAAGGGACTGGATAAGAATAATCACAGTTCTTTTTCCTATCCTGCCATATTAAAGCAATATATCTCTGAGAGAGTCTATGATGAAGATAAGCAGATGCTTTATAACAAGCTCTGTCTGGATCATCTGAAGGAAATATTTGAAAGCAGTGATGAGTATATAGGTAATTATCGGGTTTTTGTGGATGGAGAAATGCATAATTACCAGTTCAACTACAGCACTGTAAATGGCACAAGCCTGATTGTATGCGGCTTCCAGAATATTGATGACATCATCAGGGAGCATTTGGAGGAGGAAAAAAAGAAACGTGAGCAGGAGGAGGCCTACCAGCAGGAATTGATTGCTGCAAAGGACGAGGCCAATCGTGCCAATACAGCCAAGACAGATTTTCTGCTCCGCATGTCCCACGATATACGTACACCTATCAATGGAATAATGGGACTTTTGGATATCGCAGATATGTGCAGCGATGATCTGGAAAAGCAGAACGAATGCCGTCAGAAATTAAGATCTACCTCCAAGCTGCTTCTTGATCTCATAAATGAAGTTCTGGATATGGGCAAGCTGGAGTCTGGAGAAATCCTGCTGGAACACATTCCTTTTGATTTAAATGAGATATCCACTGATATACACGACACAGTCAAAAAGCTTGCAGATGAGAGAAATATCGAGATAATAGAGGAAGATTGCGAGGCTTATGAGAACCAGCTTATAGGCAGTCCTGTCCACCTGAAGCGCCTCATGCTTAACATAGTAGGAAATGCTATTAAGTACAACAAAGATAACGGCAAAGTATTCATTACACGCCATGTCCATAATGTAGATGAAAAAAATGTTAATCTGGAATTTAAGTGCCGCGATACTGGAATCGGTATGAGTGAAGAATTTCTGGAACGGATATTTGAGCCATTTTCACAGGAAACAACCACTGCCAGGTCAAAATACGGTGGCACCGGGCTTGGTATGTCCATTGCCAAGAATCTTATCGACAAAATGGGCGGCAGCATTAGTGTAGAAAGCATAAAGGGGCAGGGCTCCACATTTAGTGTAATTCTCCCTTTTGAAATAGTTGTTTCTGAAAACGAAAACAATAAATGCATTGATGCTTCGACAGACTTTTCTATTGAAGGAATGCACATCCTCCTGGTGGAGGACAATGAACTCAATATGGAAATCGCCAAATTCCTGCTTGAGGAAAATGGTGCTGAAATAACAGAGTGCTGGAATGGAAAAGAGGCCGTCAAAGTGTTTAAGGATTCTCCTGCGGGCACATTTGATGCAATCCTCATGGATGTCCGTATGCCTGTCATGAATGGATATGAAGCTACCAGGATAATCCGAAATCTTGACCATGATGACGCAAAGGATATCCCGATTATTGCCATGACTGCTAATGCCTTTGTGGAAGACAAAATTGCAGTCAAAAAAGCTGGCATGAACAGACATATTGCAAAGCCTTTTGATATACAGGCTGTAATCAGGGCTATTTCTGAGCTGGCAGGCGCAAAAAATGATACATAGTGCCTGCCACCGGCAGCTTCTACTGCATGCTTTATATGTCACCTCGATTCTTATAGCCTGCCATCACAGTTAAGCAATTCCATGAACTCTTCCTTTGGAATAGGTCTGGAATATGCATATCCCTGATAGTACATTGGGTTGAATTTCTGCAGAAATCCAGCCACCTCAGGATTCTCCACCCCCTCAATACAACATCTGATATTCACCCTTCTCGCAAATGTTATAACCGACTCAACCAGTGCCTGCTTCAGCGAATTGTGCATTATATCATTTACAAATGATTTATCTATTTTAACCTCCGTCACCGGAAGTTCAATAGCCAGACTAAGCGATGATGCACCTGTTCCATAATCATCTAAGGCCACCTGTATGCCATTTTTCTTAAAAAATATAATCTCTGACTTAAGGAAGTTATGATCTAAATCCTTGCAGCGTTCTGTCAGTTCAATCCACAAATCGTTTTTAGGAAAGTGGTATCTGTCTATTATATCCAGCAACTCCGACCTGAAAGATGGATTTTCAAGCTGGGTCGCTGCAATATTCACGTTTATAAAAAAATTAGGTATAACCTTTTTGAAGTCAAGAGCTGCTTTTATGGCTGTTTCTATTATCCAGTTACCCAGAATGTATATGCAGGGATCTTCCTCCAGCCATGGTATAAAGTGGTCTGGTGGGACAAAACCATACTTGTCACTCTGCCATCTCAGCAAAGCTTCTGCCCCCTCTATGCAGCCAGTCCTGGCATTTACAATCGGCTGATAGTAAAGCATGAAACCCTTGCAGTCATTCATTACACTTCTGTGTATTTCTGCAATCCTCTCTACCTGAAATACATCTGTCTGATTTGCCTGATTATTGAAAAATACAAGCTCACCGTGACGTTCGTGCTTTGATGTTTCAAGAGCGTACGCCGCACTTGCTAAGATAGCATCAGTCTCTCCGTCATAATCTCTTACAACTGCTGCTCCACCAGCAACCTTTAAATGCACGTTATGTTCTCCCAGAAAGAGTCTGGTCTGGGCAATCTCCTGAATCTCTTTGTAAATTTCTGCAAGCTTCTCTCCATCACAGTCTTCACAGGCAAAGGCAAACTTTGCCCCATCCAGCCTGAAAAGCTTTATATTTTGTCTTACAAAGGCAAAAAGCTGGTCTGCGAACTGCCTGAGCAGATCATTGCCAAGTACATAACCATATGTGTTATTCACGTGTCCATATTTGCAGATTCCTATTGCCAACACAGCAATATTACGATTCCTTGCTAAGGTATTTTCTATATATTTGTGAAACATATATGTATCCCACAGATTAGTAGTGGAATCTACATTGTCAGATATGCCATTATTTGTAATTGCACCGACAAACAAATCCGGCTTGCCATTTTCACCCTTTATCAACTGAGCCGAACCACGGCAGCTGACATACACTCCGTCCTTGTTTCTAATACGGTAGAGTTTTTCAAAATATTTTTTTCTGCCTGTAAATACTGCATCCAGTTCTTTCTGATAACCTTCAACCTCATCAGGATGAATCAGGCTTCTCCACTTTTCCCCTGCATCGTACATGTACTCGCCTTTAAGACCCATAAATTCCATGGCATTTGGCGTCCATCTTGTAACATTGGTTTCCAGATTGGTTATAAAAATGTAGTTCTTATCTGACCAGTCAGACAGAAATGGGAACAAGGTCATATCCAGACCTGTGATATCCAGTTCTGCGACATCCTGTCCATTATTTTCTGCCAGCAGACCATCATCACTTTCTGCATATGTATTATTAGAATCATGGCAGGTTTTTCTGTTTTCTGCGGCCTCACATATAAGCTGTGGGATGGTCTGTCCAGTATAGGCTGCATATCCCATGGTCAGGCACAGCTTGCAGACTGCTTCTGAATGTTTGTTATAGTTTCTGACCATCTTCTCCAGCTGTCTGCATACATATGTGGCAGTATGCTCGTTTGCAGACTCCAAAACTATAAGGAATTCGTCTGCTCCACTCCTTGCAGCAAAGCCCTCATACTCATGAACTACCTTTTTTATTATTTCACCTACATCCTTAAGGAGCTTGTCCCCCTCACCTGAGCCATATATATGATTTATCACAGCAAATTCAGCTATATCTATTGAAATCAGATATATATTTCCATGTGACTGCTTATGCCTTATGCAGGCAGATATATATGTATCAAAGGAATTCATATTTGCCAGTCCTGTCAGTGCATCCTGGGATATAAAGAGCTGCTGCAGGCTGCTGTATACGTAAAAAAATCCCATAGTAATGCCACAGGAAATAATAGGTGACACCACCATATATTGTTGTATAATTGAGCTGATAATAGGCAGACAGACAAAAGATGCCACTATACGAAGCTTATTTCTATCCTCATAATGTTCTTCTGTAAAAGAGAGATGCAGAGCCTTCAGAGCACTGAAAATGGCATAGGAGCATTCAAAAAATATGAACAGTTCAAATAAAATTCCCCTGTGGTAAATCCCCTCATCATCTATAAAAAATATGATTTTGCTATAATAATTGCTAATCAGGCACAATCCTATGGCAAGACCTGGTATTGCACTCAGCAGCTGATTCAGACGGGTCTTTATAAACCATGACTTCTGAAC
>CAVELH010000040.1:0-15414 GCA_963616385.1 bacterium
TAATTATATAAAATCAGCTAAGTCAGTTATTAATGCTTATACTGATGCGGAGGAAAATAATGCTGAAGTAAAAACAATAGTAAAAAATGATGAACTGCTTATGGCTGCAAAGGCATTGAATTGTTATGGTTCAGTTATACAGTATGAAAAGATGGTTACTGTGAGCCATTTATCAGGAAATGAGAAATCAAATATTATTGATTTGGCATTATACAATGAATATAGCGAAGGTCCTGAAATAACGCAGGAGCAATTGGATAGTGAGTTTGTTGCTTTAATGTCGGGTGAGTGTACATATAGTGAATGCGTGTCTATAGATGCTATACAAACATTTAATCGTGCAAGTGGACATGGTGGGGAAGAACATCCAATAAAAAGATATGAAGAGTATATTACGCTATTTTTAAATGAAAAATATAATATTAATTTTTCAGAGCAAGCTACGAGTGAGCAACTACAGGAAGCTGCCCAATATGCAGCAGAAAGATGGCACGAGGATGAGAATGAAATATATGAAAATAGGAAGTAAGAAAAGAAAGAAACTAATAATATCGGTGTCTGTTATTATAGTATTGTTATTATCAGTAAAGTTAATAAGTATGTATGTTAATAAGATAGAACATGAGAAATATATACTGAGTTTAGACAACGGGATGTATACAAGGGCATTACATATAAATGGGGAGTTTGAATATGAGAGGGACAAAGTAATTATTAAGACCATGGAGGTAGATAGAGGAGAGCTTATAATAGATGTAGCGTTATATAACGAATATAATGAAGATAAGCTTACGGTAGATGGACTTATAGACGATTATTATGAGTTCTGTGCAACGGGAAAAGAGCAGGAAAAAATTGATAAATTCCATGATTTTAATCGCGCAAGTGGGCATGGCGGTGAGGAACATCCGATAAGAAGATATGAAGAGTATATTATGTATTTTTTAAATGAAAAATATGACATAAAATTTTCGAATCAGGCTTCCAGTGAGCAGCTACAGGAAGCAGCCCAATATGCCGCAGAAAGATGGCACGAGGATGAGAATGAAATATATGAAAAAAGAAAACAGGAACAGAAATACTAAGGTAATAATAGCCATAATTGTTGTTCTATTACTGTTATTATCAGTAAAGTTAATAAGTATGTATGTGAAAAAAATAGAACATGAGAAATATATGATGAGCAGATATAATGAAATGTATACGAGAGTTTTGTATATAGAAGGGGAGTTTGAATATGAGAGAGATAAAGTAATAATAAAGACCATGGAGGTAGATAGAAGAGAACTCATAATGGATGTGGTATTATATAACGAATATAATGAAGATAAGCTTACAGTAGATGGACTTATGGAAGATTATTATGAGTTTTGTGAAACAGGGAAAGAGCAGGACAGAATGCGAAAATTTTATGATTTCGGCAGAGCAGATGGTCATGAAAGTGTTGAGCATCCTTTGTCAAATTATACAGGATATACAACTATTTATTTGTTAAAGAATTATAATCTTAATTCTATTGTACAGGCAACCGAATCACAAATACAGGAAGCGGCCCAATATGCAGCAGAAAGATGGCACGAGGACGAGAACGAAATATATGAAAATAGGAAGTAATAAAAGAAAAAAATTGATAA
The DNA here is from genome assembly GCA_963616385.1 of bacterium. Classification (GTDB taxonomy): domain Bacteria; phylum Bacillota; class Clostridia; order Lachnospirales; family Lachnospiraceae; genus Coprococcus_C. The sequence continues at coordinate 1,635 of CAVELH010000040.1, forward strand.
TAATATTGGTGACTATTACAGTGGTGCTGTTATTATTAGTAAAGTTAATAAGCATGTATATTAATAAGATAGAACATGAGAAATATATACTGAGTTTAGACAACGGGATGTATACAAGGGCATTACATATAAATGGGGAGTTTGAATATGAGAGGGACAAAGTAATTATTAAGACCATGGAGGTAGATAGAGGAGAGCTTATAATAGATGTAGCGTTATATAACGAATATAATGAAGATAAGCTTACGGTAGATGGACTTATAGACGATTATTATGAGTTCTGTGCAACGGGAAAAGAGCAGGAAAAAATTGATAAATTCCATGATTTTAATCGCGCAAGTGGGCATGGCGGTGAGGAACATCCGATAAGAAGATATGAAGAGTATATTATGTATTTTTTAAATGAAAAATATGACATAAAATTTTCGAATCAGGCTTCCAGTGAGCAGCTACAGGAAGCAGCCCAATATGCCGCAGAAAGATGGCACGAGGATGAGAATGAAATATATGAAAAAAGAAAACAGGAACAGAAATACTAAGGTAATAATAGCCATAATTGTTGTTCTATTACTGTTATTATCAGTAAAGTTAATAAGTATGTATGTGAAAAAAATAGAACATGAGAAATATATGATGAGCAGATATAATGAAATGTATACGAGAGTTTTGTATATAGAAGGGGAGTTTGAATATGAGAGAGATAAAGTAATAATAAAGACCATGGAGGTAGATAGAAGAGAACTCATAATGGATGTGGTATTATATAACGAATATAATGAAGATAAGCTTACAGTAGATGGACTTATGGAAGATTATTATGAGTTCTGTGCAACAGGGAAAGAGCAGGACGGAATGCGGAAATTCTTTGATTTTGATAATGCAGATGGACATGTAGGAGTTGAACATCCGATAAGTTTATATAAAGATTATATTAAGGAGTATTTAAATAATGAATATAATATAGAATATAAATACCTAGCAACCGAATCACAATTAGAGGAAGCCGCTCAATATGCCGCAGAAAGATGGCATGAGGACGAGAACAAAATATATGAAAATAGGAAGTAAAATAAAAAAGTAAATTTAAAAATATAAGTTGTATTACAGTGGCTTGTATATGCAAAGGAGTTATAAAAATTTTATGCATATACAAGCCATTTTTAGTTTTAGATAATGTGGCAGCCTTTTTTACTGCACATCTATCCCCTCTTCTGAATACTTTATAAGTAAGAGGAAGGAGGCGGAACGCGATGAGATTTCATAATATTAATATAAGAAATATCTTAAACGAGGCCCTTAACTATGGAGGAATAATAGTTGACGTAAGAGATCAGGAAGATTTTGCAAAGAGCCATATTCCGATGGCTGTTAATCTGCCTCTGGATGATATACGACAGGGCAATATAACGTTGCCTAAGGGAAAGATTATAATTGTATACTGTGAAAATGGCGGGGGCAGTGCCTTGGCTGCTAGAATTTTGTCGGAGAAGGGCTATAAGGTTATTAATACAGTCGGCGGCTTAAGAGAGTATAGAGGCGCGCTGACCAGAAAAAGGAATGATTAAAAGCCTGTAATCGGTTGACATCTATCTTTTGGCAAATTACAATATGATAAGATAGGTCATAGAATGAGGATAAGCGAATGGAAAACAAAATTGAATTGATTGCACCATGCCATTTTGGATTGGAATCGGTGCTTAAAAGAGAGATATTAGATTTAGGATATGAAATAGTTTCTGTGGAGGATGGAAGAGTCACATTTGCGGGTGATGTAGAAGCCATCTGCCGTGCGAATATATTCATAAGGACTGCTGAACGAATCTTGCTCAAGATGGGCAGCTTTCCAGCTAAAGACTTTGATGAACTGTTTGAGGGGACAAAGGCAATCCCTTGGGAGGAGGTTCTTCCAAGGGATGCAAAGTTCTGGGTTACAAAGGCTACAACTAACAAGAGTGCGCTGTTTTCTGGAAGTGCAATTCAGTCGATAGTGAAAAAGGCTATAGTTGAACGAATGAAGCAGACATACAGAGTAAGCTACTTTGATGAGGATGGGGACGAGTACCCTATCAGAGTTTTTATATTTAAGGATATGGTGTCAATCGGCCTTGACACATCGGGAACATCATTACATAAGAGAGGCTACAGACAGTTGGTCGGCAAGGCTCCGATATCAGAGACTCTTGCATCGGCACTTCTTATGCTTACACCTTGGAATAAGGACAGAGTGTTGGTCGATCCATTTTGCGGAAGCGGAACATTTCCGATTGAGGCAGCTATGATGGGAGCCAATATAGCGCCGGGCATGAATCGTGAGTTTACGGCTGACTGCTGGGACAAGGTTGTACCTAAGAAGTTGTGGTATCGTGCGTACGATGAGGCACATGATATGATAAGACATGATGTGGAGATGAATATTCAGGGCTATGACCTTGATTCGGATATAGTTAAGTGTGCTATGGCAAATGCTAAGGAGGCGGGTGTTGATAAATACATCCATTTTCAGGCAAGAGATGTAAAGGATTTAAGGAATCCTAAGCACTATGGATTTGTCATAACCAATCCGCCATATGGCGAGCGACTTGAGGAAAAGGAGGCTCTTCCTGAGCTGTATAGAACAATAGGCGAGAGCTACAGAGGACTTGGCGACTGGTCTATGTATCTCATAACATCATATGAGGATGCTGAGAAATACATTGGCAGAAAGGCGGACAAGAACAGAAAGATATATAATGGTATGATTAAGTCTTATTTCTATCAGTTTATGGGACCTAAGCCACCTAGAAAAAGGGAAGAAACGGTATGAAAAAGATATGTGCGATAGCCGCTACGGTTATAGCTTTAGTTGTAATTGCATATTTGGTTAATCGCACACCGCTTATCACTTTGGATGAGTCGGAGGACTATGAGCAATGTGCAGAGGTTTTCTCAAGCAACCTTGTTGCCAAGATGAACGATACCGATGTTATAATAACGGTTGCGGGAACGCAGGTTGATGAATTTGGGTATAAGTTTTATGTCAGTGATGAGATGAAGCTTATGGTTGAGGGTGATTTCCTGAGAAGCCTTCTTAACTGCTCTGTGTTGCAGTACCCTGATGGCGAGGTGCTTGTAATGAAGGGCGATAATAAGATTGAGATGAAGCTTGATTCCGATACGGCAACCATAAATGATAAAGAAACCGTAAATCTCGGCTCGAAGGTTATAACGGATAAAGATTCTGACAGACTGCTTATTCCTATTGATGAGATAGCAGAGTATCTATATTATAATGTTGATTATGATCTGGTTGAGAACTGGATAGATTTGGCGCGTGATGACGAGGAAAAGCTTTTGCCGGATGCCTATGATATGAGAGATTACGGACGAGTTACGCCTGTAAGAGATCAGGGAAGATATGGAACGTGCTGGGCATTTGCCTCGCTCGGTGCATTTGAGAGTACTCTCATGCCTGAGGATGAGGAGGTATTCTCGACTGACCATATGACACTCTGCAACAGCTATAATCTCGGCATGAATCGTGGTGGAGAGCATACGATGAGTATTGCATATCTGGCTGCGTGGCAGGGACCGGTGTATGAGGCGGACGATCCTTACGGAGATGGAAAGACTAATCCTGACCTGACTGCGGTCAAGCACTTAGAGGAAGCTCTCGTCATAAATGACCGTGATTTTGACACTTTAAAGAGTGCCATTTTCCGCTATGGTGCGCTTGAGACTTCTCTTTATTCGCAAATGGACTATGCGGATAGCATTTCGGCATATTATTCTGAGGATAATGCTTCATATTACTATGACGGTGAGGAGGTTCCAAACCATGATGTTGTAGTCGTAGGTTGGGATGATAATTATCCTAAGGAGAAATTCACTAAGATGCCGGAGGGCGATGGAGCATTTATATGTAAAAATAGCTGGGGCGAGGAATTTGGTGATGACGGTTATTTTTATGTTTCCTACTATGATACAAATATATGTAACAAATCAGTTGTCTACACACGAATAGGTGAGGCGGATAATTATGATAAGATATATCAGTCAGATTTGCTTGGCTGGGTTGGGCTTATGGGCTTTGGTAAGGAGGAGGCTTACTTCGCAAATGTCTATAAGGCAGGTGAAAATGAGGAGATTGCGGCTGTATCATTTTATGCGACAGACGTCAATACCGAGTTTGAGGTTTATTTAGTAAAGAATTTTGAAAACACGGATTCCTTAAAGGACAGAGAATTTATCGTGTCAGGAAGTATGAAATATGCCGGATATTACACGGTGGAATTTCCTGAGGCAGTAAGGCTTGACGATAACAGCAAATACGCAGTTGTCGTTAAAATAAAAACTCCCGGTGCAGTTCATCCGATAGCTATAGAGTATGATGTTGATGAGCGAACTGAGAATTTTGATATATCGGATGGTGAGGGATATATCAGCTTATATGGAGAATTATGGCACAGTGCAGAGGCAACGCAGAACTGTAACGTGTGTCTTAAAGCATTCACGAGATATGCTGACACCTCGAAGGAGGATGTTCAGCCAGAGGTTAATACGGAGGAGCAGTAATGAAGAAGATAATATTTGCGACAGGAAATGAGAATAAGATGAAGGAAATTCGCATGATTCTTGCGGATTGTGGTTATGAGATTGTCTCTATGAAGGAGGCAGGCATAGATATTGATATTGTTGAAGATGGAACTACATTTGAGGAAAATGCAATTATAAAGGCAACCGCAATAAGTAAGCTTGCGGAGGCTTCAGGCTGTGTTGTTCTCGCAGATGACAGCGGACTTGAGGTTGATTATCTGAACAAGGAGCCGGGTATATACTCAGCAAGATACGAAGGCGTTGACACACCATATTCTATTAAAAATCAGAAGATTATCGACAGATTAGCAGGTGTGCCGGATGAGAAGAGAACAGCAAGATTTGTATGTGCGATAGCTGCCGCATTTCCGGATGGACGTGTTGTTACAAGGAGAGGTACTATAGAGGGCAGGATTGGCTATGAGCCTGCCGGAGAGAATGGATTTGGCTATGATCCTATATTCTATGTGCCTGAATTTGGCAAAACTACAGCGGAGCTTTCACCTGACGAGAAGAATAAGGTTAGTCACAGAGGTCGTGCTTTAGAGATGATAAAAGAGGTATTATAGTATATGTGGAGAATTTTGGTAGTAAGCGACTCTCATGGAAATAACACATATTTAAGGGAGGCTGTGAAAAAGGCCGGTGATATAAATATGATGATTCATCTTGGAGATGTATGCATAGAGTATAACGAGATTGCTGGTATAGCCGGAGTGCCGACTTATGTGGTACGCGGTAACTGTGATTACGATAATACATTGATGGACAGAAATGTTATAGTGGTTGGCAGTCATAAGATTTATGCAACTCATGGACACAGGCAGCAGGTGCAGTTCGGAGTTTCACTCCTCAAAGAGGTTGCCGCACAAAATGGTTGTGATATTGCAATGTATGGACATACTCATGTCCCTTATCTTGAATTGTCGGATGAGGGCGTGGATAGTAAACATATGATGGTTTTGAATCCGGGAAGTATTTCCAAGCCGAGACAGGTAGGATATAAGAAAACATATGCGATTGTGGAGATTGCGGATGATGGTGCTGTGAGCTGTAGTATAGAAACTGTGTAGTAACAGATGGCGATATAGATAATAGGTGCTGTACCTTGAAAGGATGGACGATTTGAAAAAGGGCGATATATACGAGGCGATTATTGAAAAATATGATTTTCCAAACAAGGGAAGTCTTACTATGGACGGGAGAAAGGTTGTCATTAAAGGCGCGCTTCCCGGTCAAAGAGTTAAATTCATGATTACAAAGAAAAAGAGCGGTATGGCAGAGGGCAGAGTTCTTGAGGTTCTTGAGAGAGCACCTATTGAGGATGCCAGTGTCACCTGCTCTTATTTTGGTGAATGCGGTGGATGTGCATACCGTACAATGACTTATGAAAATCAGCTTAAATTAAAGGAGGATATGGTTAAGAAGCTGCTTGACAATGTCCTTTTGGCAAATGGCTCTGCTTCTAAGGATTATAGATGGGAAGGGATTTTGCCATCACCTGTAGTCGCAGGATATAGAAATAAGATGGAGTTCACATTTGGAGATGCTTACAAGGATGGTCCACTTGCACTTGGACTTCACAAAAAGGGAAGCTTCCACGACATATTGAATGTCGCAGGCTGTGAGATTATAGGTGCTGATTGGAGTAAAATACTTACATTTACAGAGAGTTTCTTCGCAGCTAAGGAAGTGCCTTATTATCACAGAATGAAGCACGAGGGCATTTTAAGAAATCTGGTTGTCCGCCAGTCAAAGGCGACAGGTGAATTTCTTATCAATCTTGTCACCACCACACAATGGGACAAGTATGGATTTGGACTTGTGGCTGCTGGTGCAAATGGTGAGGTATCAGGCAATTCTGTGCTTGATGAATATGTTTCCGGATTGCTTAATATAGCCAGCGGTGAGGATTTTGAAGGCACTATAGCAGGTATTTTATATACCGAAAATGATACCCTTGGCGATGTTGTAAAGAGCGACAGAATGTTATGTCTGTACGGAAAAGATTTCATTATGGAAGAGGTTATGGGACTTAAGTTTAAGATATCGCCTTTTTCATTTTTCCAGACTAATACAAAGGGCTGTGAGGTTTTGTACAGCAAAGCAAGAGAATATATTTTATCTGGCGATGTTGACGGCAAGACTGTATTTGATTTGTACAGTGGAACAGGAACAATAGCTCAGATGATGGCTCCTGTTGCCAAGAAGGTTATTGGAATAGAGATTGTTGAGGAGGCAGTTGTTGCGGCACGTGAAAATGCGAAGCTTAATGGACTTGATAATTGTGAGTTTATCGCGGGTGATGTGCTTAAGGCTATTGACCTTGTGCAGGATAAGCCGGACTTAATTGTGTTAGATCCACCTAGAGATGGAATTAATCCTAAGGCATTGGATAAAATATTGGCATTTGGGGTTGACGAGATGGTTTATATAAGCTGCAAGCCTACATCACTTGCAAGGGATCTGGAGATTATTACGGATAGAGGTTACAGGGTTGTTTGCGGAGCGTGCGTGGACCAATTTCCGTGGACTAATCATGTGGAATGTATAGCTCATATACAAAGAAAAAGAAACAACGAAGATTAAACATTCAGTGTTTCACGGAGATTTAAACTGGGAAACATTGTCGGTTAAGATTGTTTTATGTTAAATACTATTCACTTGAATTTTTCACCCAAAAGTAATATATTAAAATGGTAAGATTTGCTGTGCGTTAGGCTGTACTCCTAATGATATTATGGAGTTTTGTGATGACAGCATATAAAGAGGGGTTTTGTAATGGACAGCATTATAACGACAATAAAGCAGAGTATTGATTTAAAAAAGCATAATAAATGCCCATACCTTTATGCCACTATTTTGATGGGGGTATTTACGTTTTTATTTTTGGGTATAGAATATTTGTATGTGGATGTACTTTCCAATATTGTTTCGGAGAGCAAAACCGTACTTGCACAAAATTATGTACTTGGTGTAAGCGCTGTTGGTTTTTTGTTATATTCACTGTTTCGTCGGTTCTGCAAAGGACGACTGAGAACAGTTTGTTTTATTTTAATCGGTTTGGCATCAGTTTTTGGAATCACAGTTATCTGTACGAGTGCAGCTTTCACTACAATTTTTGTGGTGGGACTTATGTTGTTCCTGTTTCTCGGATTGCTTGGCAGTGGTGTGTTTTATGTATCTATGCGAATGATGAAAACTGACAGGTATTTAGCGAGGATTGTGGGAATTTCTTATGCAATGGGTATTCTGCTTCAATTTGTAAATAATAATCTTGTTCGTCTAGAGATTGTGGAAGCTGTTATTTTGGCAGTATTCTTACTGTTACTTGTCGTAATGATGGTAAAGAGTGAGCAAATCTATTGCAAACAAGAGGAACAATCAGTTGATGAACCGGCGAATGATGAAAAAGAAGGATGTTGTTGGAAAATTGAAAAAGGAACAATGGTCGGAATTCTTTTGATTTTGCTTGTAACATTGATGACCTGTATTTTCAGCACTCTTGATAATGCAGTCACACTTGTTCATTCAAGCGGTAGTGTTGATATTGGGCAAATGCCAAGAATTCTGCTTGCATTAAGTGGTCTGGCGGCAGGCTTTATATTTGATATAAAAAATCGCAAATATATGGGGATTAGTATGTATTGCGTCATGGTATTGTCTACCCTATGCATTGCTGTGCTGAAATTTGCGGGACCGTTTTTGGCTGGACTGGTTATTTTTTATTTATCAGCAGGCTTTTTTGCTGTGTTTTTTACCTCTGGATTTATGGAGATATCACGTTATATGAGAGTTCCTGCACTATGGGCAGGAATGGGACGGGCAGTAAACAATATGATAGCTGCCCTTATTGCCAATTTTGTTTTGAAGCTCCTGTCATATGACAACAGCCTTGCGGTCATTATCCTTGTGCTGGTTTTGTTTGTGGCGGTCAGTGTAGTGGCAGTTGTGTATACCTTTCAGAAGAAGAGCTTTATGGAGCAGATTGTTGTAAATGCTGCTGATGTGATTGATGAAAAGGAAAAATTACGGAATTTTTCAGAAGAGTTTTCATTCACGGAAAGAGAAACCGAGGTTTTTGATTTCCTTATCAATACAGAGGACAGTATTCAGACAATTGCGGATAAGCTTTATGTTTCCAGACGGACTTTGGAGCGTTGTATTTCTGCAATTTATGAAAAGACGGGAGTAAAATCCCGTGTGGGACTACTTAACCTTTACAAAAAATGATTATGGGACATTGCCTTTTTTTCAAACCGCATTTCGGAAAAAGAGTGCGTTTTTTCTCTGTTTTTGTATAATGGCGGAGGTACGCCACCCTATTTTTGCCAGGTTGGCGGACTTCCCTTATATATTTTTTCTTACCCTTAATATATAATAGTATCAGCATTTGTGTAGAACAAGTGAAGCACATCATGAAAAGGAGGTTAAATCATTAACGCTACTCAAATGAAACAGTGATGGCGAAGGTTTTGCCTGAAAAGTAATAAAATTAAGAGCTTGATAATAAGGCTTAGAAGAGGAGGAACTATTATGAAAATAATGAAAAAGTGCAATAGAAAGCTGCTGAGCATTCTGCTTGTGCTTTGTATGGTACTGGCGATGGTACCGGTGACTGCATTTGCGGCAGATATCTATATTGACAGAATTAGTGTTACATATACCAAATCAAGTTATAAAGCTGGGGATGTACCACATGCGTCAGCAACGGTGACAGAAGGAAACTGCTCTGTTGCCTATGAGTATTGGAAGGAGATTGAGCAAAAAGAGGAAGGCGGTGTCTGGACTAGCACAGGACGATACTGGTATTCTGATTCAGCAAAAATGGCATCTCTTTCAGCAGACAAGCGGATTACACAATTTGAAGCAGGACATCACTATTCCTATAATATTGTGCTTAAAACGGACAGTGGCTATTTTATCAGCAAAGATTCAACTATAGTTTTCGTGGGTGATTATGAATGGGGTACGCCTGCTGGACATACGAATCTTGATATAAAAGAAATGAGTACAGAACTGCATATTTACAGTCCTTATTCAATCGATATTCCTGCTGACAGCACCGACGAGGTTATTAGCATAGTTGATATCGGTAATATTTGGAAAAATCTTGATTCTTCACAGCCTGTTGCGTTTACAGCGGAAGTAAATTCCAACAATTCTGCCTGCAGCGGGAAAATAGAAATTGTAGAAGAAATGTGGGAGAAGTCCACCGCTGGAGAAAGTACTCCAATAAAAGATATTATTAAAAGTACTGACACACCCCATAATCCGATTGCTGGTGGAGAATATTGGTATAGTGTTGTATTAAAGGCGAAAGAGGGATATGTATTTTCTGATAATGTGACTTTCATCTGCGATGGACAGACCTATACTTCAAATACCGCTGTGTCAGATGGTGGAAAGACATTCACTGCCTGGGAATTTATGGATCCTGTAACGGCAAAGAGCAACATTGACAATACTGACAACGTTATTGTCAATGTAGATATTGAGGGTGTAACTTTTAATTATAAGCCGGGAGATGCACCAAAAGCAACTGCTCGTAAAATTGATCCATGGAGTGATCTATATGATATAGAGTACGAATATTGGGAGGAAATGGAAACTAATGCAAATGGTGAATCTGTACCAGTAAAATATTGGTATTCTGATGAAAGTAAGAATAATGCACTTGCACAAGACAAAAAAATAACTACTTTCGAGGAAGGCAAAACTTATATGTATAGTATTTCTCTTAAATCAAGAGATGGAAATACATTTGCGACTAATGGTAAAGTAATGGTAAATGGAGAAACTGTTAATAGTGCAAAAGTGACAAATACCGGAACAGGTCTTTTTGTAGTTGCTGTGCGTACAATAAAACCTCAAACTGTTCGGTTACAAAATATTAGTGTTGTCGAGATAAATAATGCAACAATCAGTTTTAAGGCAGGAGATAAGCCTGTATTTACAGGAAAAACACCTGAGAATGTTCCATATATTTACCAATCTGAATATTGGAGTACAGATGGAGGTAAAAAATATTATTACGCTGCCGATTTTTGGAATGAAAACAATCCAGATGATTTATTTACCGAATTTGAGAGCGGTAAAACTTACACTTATGGAATATATTTCAAGGCAGCAGAGGGATATTGTTTTACAACTGATACTAAATTAATAATAAATGGTAAGTATTACGATTATGATATTACTGACTATGACCCGATGTTACAATTTGAGAATGGTGGATATGCAACAATGTGGGTTGACACAAGCTTGACCATAACACCACAGTCATCCATCACAACTCCAAGTTACCAAATTATTGAGGGTATCAACGGCACTTGGACGCAGAACACGGATGGAACGCTGACTTTCCGTGCCAATGGTGAATTCAGCAAGTTCACGGGCGTTAAAGTTGACGATAAATTGATTGACGCTGGAAATTATGTAGCAGCATCCGGTTCTACCATTATTACATTGAAAACTGATTATCTCAAGACGCTTGCAGCAGGTGCTCATAAGCTGACGGTTGTTTATACGGACGGCGAGTGCAGTACGAATTTTGAGATAAAGCAGGTAAAGAACAATAGTGTCACAAGCCCAACAAGTCCAAAGACTGGCGATGACAGTATTATCCAATTATGGGTTGTAGCATTCCTTGTATCTGCAACAGGTATATGCGGTACAGTAATGTACGAAAGGAAGAAAAAATATAACAGATAAATTGCGCATCATAAACCTTTAAGTAAAGGCGGTGGCGGGGTGGTATCCTGCCGCCGCCTGTTTTTATATGTAAGGTACTTGGAATGTCATTTGCGGATTAAGTGCTATTCGGATTTTCAGATTGTATAATTTACATCTCATGTGAAAGGTCACCTGAGATTAGGTGCTATTCGGATTTTCAGATTGTATAATTGAGAAGAAAATGCTATAATTGGTTAGTAAAAACTAACCTTTGAAGACGATTTCAAATGAGCTGATGTTTAAAAGGCAAGGAGGAAAACAATGAAGATACAAGTTGTTGGAGATATTAAAAAGCCAGTAATAGTCATGCTCTCTGGTTCATTCTGTCCGAGTGCATGTCTGGGATACATATATGAAAAAATGCAGGATGACTACTGCATAGTTTTGCCTGAATATGGTGGACACTATGAGAACAGTACATTTACAACCAGAGCAAATGAAGCAGGTCAGGTAACAGATTATCTTGTCACACATCATATGACACGCATCCGTATGATATACGGACAGTCCATGGGCTCAGAGGTGGGAATAGAACTGCTAAGACAACTGATAGCAAGGGACATTGTGGTTGACCACTGTTTTTTTGATGGTGCTCCGTGTGTAGAGCTTTCAGCACCATATAAGAAGCTGATGTATTTCAAGTTCAAAACCTTAGCTAACATGATGAAGAAAAAGAATTCGGAGGAAATCCTTCAGTCGAGACTATTAAAGAAATTTTCAAAGGGTGATACCGAAAGTCTCAGACCTATGGTAGAGTCCATATCAATGTGTGCTCCATATCTGACAAAAGAAAGCATAAAAAATGAGACAGAATGTTGTTATACATTTGACTTCCCGAAATTTGATGAGAAGGTACAACGAGAGATGTACTTCTTATATGCAAAGGAGGAAAAGGCATACAGGGCATGCTATGCCGGAGTGAAGGCGGCATACCCAAAGGCAAACTACAATATTGTGGAGGGCTATGGACATCTGACATATTCAGTTAAGCATACGGATGAATATGTGAAGAGACTTAAGGAGATTTGCGGGGAGTAGAAGGAACTAAAGAATAAGTATTGAGTTATTCTTTGATATATGATACAATATCCGAAAAGTCGGAATAAATATGAAAGGATATTATATCATGCAAATATATGAAAAAATTTTTGCCAGACTTGAAGAATTACAAATGAGCCAGAGTGAATTGTCACGAAGAACTGGAATTGCAACCAGTACGATTAGTGACTGGCGAAAGAAAAAGATAAATCCACAGGCAGATAAGCTAGTTGCTATATGTAAGGCACTTGAGATGTCGCTTGTGGATTTATTATGCGATGAAGAAAATGATTATCAAACGATTTCATCTGATATCTTGATTGGCGGGAATTATACTATCGAAAATCTTGGGGGAAATTATTTTGGTAGTAGTAAAAGAATTATTAAATACTATGAGTTACTTTCAATTTGTAAAGAACTTAACGATAATTTTGAAGAAAAGGGTATTAAACGTAATGTTTCTGTTATTCAGGACATTGAAGGGAATAATATTGTAGTAATTCATGATATTAGATTTAAGGGTAAGAGAGCAGTTGATTGGAAGGATGTAAGGGCGTATTTAAAGGAATTTGTTGGGGATTTTTATTTAATTGCCTCTACAGGGAATGTAGTATATATAGGCTCAGATTTACCAAGTGAATATACGGGCTCTGTATATACAAAAAAGCTTAATGGAACGGTAGCAAAAGCAAAAGCTAACGCAGCTCAAGCTATTCCAGAACTATTAGAGATATCAATTGGAGAACATTTCAGGGAGAATAATTCTCGGAAACATATATGGGATGCGAGGCATGGTTGGTATAGATATGATTCACGATTCGCATTGCCTGTATATGATGAAAGAGGGAGTATTGAAAGATATAATGTATTTCATGCGTCAATGCTTATAAGACATTCAAACGATGGGAAAATGTATTTGTATGACATTATAGATATAAAAAAAGAAACGGGCACCCCTTTAGAGCCATAAGGCTTTACTCGGCACAAAACCCATTCCCTTTATAAACGGATAATACTATATGATATAAAAATTGTCAATCTAATATGTTGATGCCAAGCGTGTTTGGAGGCTCATTTGTTAACAGAATCACTTGTCATAAGACAAAATCTTATCAACCATATCTTTATAGGTTGTATTTATCGCGTTATTTGTATATATTATAAGAAAATCAGGGGATGAGAAATACACCCGATATAGAGTAGAAACACTAATTTTCAAAGGAGTGAAAGATAATGACAAGAGATGAAGCATGGAACTTATTAACAGAATACAACAAAGAGGAATTTCACTTAGAGCATGCACAGATAGTTGAGGGCTGCATGAAATATTTTACAGAACAGCTTGGATATGGTGATGAAAAAGAATTTTGGGGAATAGTTGGATTGTTGCATGATTTGGATTTTGAGATGTATCCAGAGCAGCATTGCATAAAGT
>CAVELH010000041.1:0-15378 GCA_963616385.1 bacterium
ATATTGAGTCTGATCCGGGCAGAGTTCGTGCAAAGGCATACGATATCGTATTAAATGGTACAGAGATAGGTGGAGGTTCAGTCCGTATACATCAGGACGATGTACAGGAGAAGATGTTTGCGGCACTTGGATTTACAATGGAGAGAGCTTACGACCAGTTTGGCTTCCTTCTTAATGCATTTAAGTATGGAGTACCACCTCACGCTGGTCTTGCATACGGTCTTGACAGACTTGTAATGCTTATGGCTAAGGAAGATTCTATCCGTGACGTAATCGCATTCCCTAAGGTTAAGGATGCATCATGCCTTATGAGTGAAGCTCCTAATGTAGTTGACGAAAAGCAGCTTCTTGAGCTTGGTATAGAGATTGCCGCTACTGATGAAGCTGGTGACGAGGAAGAGTAATGCAGCAGCGATACAATATTTTAATTGTAGAGGATGACCGCACGATTGCGGAGAAAGTAAGTGAATATCTGTCACAGTGGGCATATAATGTCCGCGTGGCAGAGGATTTTCAGGATATAATAGGCGAGGTCTCACGATTCTCGCCTGATTTGATTTTGCTTGATATAATGCTTCCGTATTACAACGGCTTTTATTGGTGCAAGGAGATAAGGAAACTGTTTAAAGTGCCGATTGTGTTTATTTCATCTGCAAGTGATAACATGAATATAGTAATGGCAATGGATATGGGTGGAGATGATTTTATTGCGAAGCCATTTGACCTTGCAGTTTTAAATGCAAAGGTTGGAGCGGTTATAAGAAGAAGCTACTCATACACAGGACAGATGAACATAATTGAGCATGATGGAGTGATTCTTAATCTTCTTGATTCAACGGTCAATTATAATGGAAAACAGACGGAGCTTTCTAAGAATGAGATGCAGATATTTGCCATGCTTATGGAAAATGCGGGAAGTATAGTGAGCAGAGATACTATAATGATGAGGCTGTGGGACAGCGAGAGCTTCATAGATGACAACACTTTGACGGTGAATGTTACAAGAATAAGAAAGAAATTAAGCGACATAGGTCTTTTGGATTTTGTAAAGACTAAGAAAGGTCAGGGCTATACGATATGAGACTTGCCTTAGAGTATATCAGGTCAAAAAGACGTGTGGTAATTGCATTTGCGATTGCTGTGGCTATATTTGCAGTTGTGTTTTATCTTATGCATATACCGCTTAGGGTTATATGGTATCCTGCCTTAATCTGTGTGGTATGTGCGGTGATATATGCAGTAATAGATTTTTATTCATATAGGCGTAAGCATAATGCACTAATAAATGCTATGAACAATATTGATGTGACAACAGATAATCTTCCTGCTCAGACAGAGCTTATTGAGAGGGACTATCAGAAACTATTGTCATGTATGCTTACGCAGAAGAATAGGAAGATACAGGACATCAGGGAGGCAAGAGAGGAGACAACCGAATATGTTGCTATGTGGACGCACCAGATTAAGACACCTCTCACAGCCTTGCAGCTAACAGGGGGGACTGTGCCGGAGCCGGAGCATACAGAGCTTATGGCAAGATTGTTTGAGATAGAGAATTATGTGGACACAATGCTACAGTTCGTGCGCCTTGAGGGAAATGTAAATGATTTGGTATTAAAGCCATATAACCTTAGGAGCATGGTAAATCAGGCTGTAAAGTATTTTGCCAGAATATTTATCACCAAGAATTTGCAGGTGCAGATAAATGTTCCCGATGAGTTAGAGATAGTAACAGATGAAAAATGGTTTGTCTTTGTGTTAAAGCAGCTCATATCAAATGCTTTGAAATACACTGAAAAGGGAGCTGTAAAGATATCCGCCTCAAAGGATGACAATACGGTAACCTTAACTATAGAGGACACGGGAATAGGCATAGCACCTGAGGATATTCCGAGAATATTTGAGCGTGGCTATACGGGATATAACGGCAGAAAGGATAAGAAGGCATCCGGACTTGGACTTTATCTCACTAAGCGGATTACTAAGCTGTTGTCTCAGTCGATAACTATAACCTCAGTGCCAGCGAAGGGAACAAAGGTAACCTTACAAATTTGAAAGGAATAAAAGGAAAATGTAAGCCAAACTTAAGGCAACACATTTTCCTTTTTTATATAATAGGGACATAAAATAAAAAAGGAGTAATTGTTATGGCACTACTTGAGGTTAAAAATTTACAGAAAATATATACAACCAGATTTGGTGGTAATCAGGTCGAGGCACTTAAGGATGTCAATTTCTCGGTTGAGGAGGGCGAGTACGTTGCAATCATGGGTGAGTCCGGTTCAGGTAAGACTACACTTCTTAACATACTTGCATCAGTTGACAGACCTACATCCGGTCAGGTGCTTTTAAACGGAAAGGACACTGTATCAATTAAGGAGGGCGAACTCGCAAGATTCAGGAGAGAGCATTTAGGATTTGTATTTCAGGATTTTAATCTGCTTGATACATTTTCGCTTGAGGACAATATATATCTTCCTCTTGTACTTGCTGGAAAGCATTACAGTGAGATGCAGCCATTACTTGAGGATATTGCAGGAAAGCTTGGTATTAAGGATTTACTTAAGAAGTTTCCTTACGAGGTTTCCGGTGGACAGAAGCAGAGAACTGCTGTGGCTCGTGCAATGATTACACAGCCTGATATTCTGCTCGCGGATGAGCCAACGGGAGCACTTGATTCCAAGTCAACAGGTGATTTGCTTAATGTATTTAGAAATCTGCATGCTTCAGGTCAGACTATACTTATGGTTACACACAGCACGCGCGCGGCAGCAAGTGCTGGACGGGTTCTATTTATAAAGGATGGCTGCATATTCCATCAGCTATACCGCGGAAATATGAATGATGATGAGATGTATGCTAAGATTTCAAATACACTTACTATACTTTCGGCAGGTGGTGATATACATGAATAAAGGTTTGTATATCAGACTTGCAAAACAGAATATAAGAAAAAATAAGAGTACATTTTTACCATTTCTTTTGTCGGGCATAGTGATGGCTGCTATGTTCTATATGCTTGACAGTATCAGGCAGCAGTGCGATGACACGTTATTTTTCGGTGCAAGCACAATGAAGAGAGTACTTATAGTCGGTGTAATAGTGGCAGGACTGTTCTCGGTATGTGTGTTATTTTATACAGATGGATTTTTGATGAAGCAGAGGTCAAAGGAATTTGGATTATATAGCCTGCTTGGAATGGAGAAAAAGCACATTTCAAAGGTAGTATTCTGGGAGATGGCTATAATAGGTTCGGGAAGTATAGTTATAGGTCTGCTCACGGGAATACTCTTTTCAAGACTTATGTTTATGGTGCTTCTTAAAATAATTAAGATAAATACAGAGTTTCGGTTTCATATTATGCCAAGCTCGATTTTGGCAACTATCGCATTATTTGCAGGAGTATTTGTTGCTATAATGCTTGCGAATATGGTTCGTGTATTCAGATTAAAGCCTATAGAGCTTATGAGAAGCACTCGTCAGGGAGAGAAAGAGCCTAAGGCTAAGTGGCTGCTTGCCATAATTGGTGTTGTTTCACTCGGTTATGGATATTACCTTGCACAGACTGCCGAAAATCCATTAAAGGCACTTGCAACATTTTTGACTGCTGTATTATGTGTAATAGTGGGAACATATCTGTTGTTTTTATCTGGAAGCATAGCTATTCTTAAGCTCCTTAAGAAAAACAAGAGATTTTACTACCACAAAAAGCATTTTATTACTGTATCGGGTATGATGTACCGTATGAGGCAGAACGCAGTCGGACTTGCAAATATATGTATTTTATGTACCGGTGTCTTGGTTGTATTGTCCTCTACGGTATCTTTATATGTAGGAATAGAGGATATTATGAGAACACGTTATCCTATGGACGTGATGACAGAGTTCCTCTATGAGGAGGGCAACGAGGACGTACCGGATTCCATGCTGGATGAGTGGACAGCTTCATATCACTACGATTACGACAAGGTAATTGATATGCTCTATAAACGTGCTGACAGCTATAATGTATCTATTGAGGATATGCAGAGCTACTACATTTACAGTATGTCAGGAAGCTTTTCGGGAACAAGCTTTAAGCTGATGGGTGGCGAGACGTTCTTGGACTATGCGTCAGCTACAGGCTTAAGCGTGATTGATATAGATGATTACAACACTCTTACAGGTGAAAATGAGAGCCTTGCGTCCGGTGAGGTTTTGATGTACTCGACAATTGATGATTTAAAAGACGCTGAAAATATAACCATAAATGACAGAGCTTACAAGGTGGCTGGACATTTCAGCAATATGCCAATTAAGGAAGCGTTTAGCGGTGTATATGAGAATGTAATGGTTGTTGTAGATACATTAGATGAGATTAAGGCAATTAATAATTATGTAAATGAAAACAGTACCGATGGCGGAATAAGCAACATAATACATCAGATAAATTACAATCTCACAGGTAAGCTCTCAGACAAAAATGCGTTCTGCACCGGAATAAGAGACAATATAAATGACACCGGAATTGCGCATTTGGCATCAGTTGATGATATATACACTACTAAGCCTGAGCTGTTAGGTATATATGGCGGATTGTTCTTCGTGGGAATATTTATAGGTACTTTATTCCTAGTGACAACAGTAATGATAATATACTACAAGCAGTTATCAGAGGGGTATGATGACAGAGAGCGTTTTTCGATTATGCAGAAGGTCGGAATGAGCAAGGCTGAGGTAAAGTCTGTAATAAGAAGTCAGATATTGCAGGTATTTTTCCTTCCTATTGCACTCGCTATTCTGCACATATGCTTTGCGTTTAAGATAATCAAAGATATGCTTGTTACTATGAATTTCACAAATGTAGCACTTTTTGTAAAGTGTACAGTTGTAACTTCACTTATTTTCACGGTGGTGTATTTCATAGTATATTGCCTGACTGCAAGGACATATTATAAGATAACCTCGGAGGAGTAGGGAGACCGGTCAGGAGGGGATATATATAGTCAGGGGGTGGTGTACGAGTACAAACGAACACAGCAAAATAATAAGCATTAAGCAGATATGTTTTCTTATCATCCGCTAACGCGGCAAACCGCACATCCATGTGCGTTGCCGCTCGCAAGCCATCCGTGGCTTGCGTACGCTAAGAGTTAATTTTGCTTAATGCTTTTATTTTGAGGTGTTCATTTGTAAAGACGTACAACCTCCCCCTGACTATATTAATCATTCTGGCGGGTGAATTTAAGATAATTCTTTACAGAAAAGTAAGCAACACATTATTAAAAGAGGCAAATGTCATAGAAAAAGTAAAAGGTTTTGGCGCCGGAAAGTATAAATTTGTGGATAACTACGATTATATATGGCAGGGGATTGGTACGATTTTACAAGCAATACGCAAAATAAAAGCATTAAGCACAACAGTTTTTCAGCGTGCGCAAGCCATGGATGGCTTGCGAGCGGCAACGCACAAGGATGTGCGGTTTGCCGCGTTAGCGGACGATAAGAAAATGTATTCGCTTAATGCTTATTATTTTGCAGTAATTGCTTGTATGAGTACCAATCCCCTGCCATATATAAACGTATTCACCTATAAAAAATTTAAGCTTTCTACTCCGCCGTCACCTTTGAGAGTGAGAATGTGAACTCACTTCCTACCCCCTCGGTACTTACGACATTGATATTTTCACCATGTGCCTTGACAATCTCACGCGTGATTGCAAGTCCAAGTCCTGTACCCTGTCTGTCCTTGCCTCTTGAGGTATCAGCCTTGTAGAAACGAACCCATATCTTATTTAAAGAGTCAGCAGGAATACCACAGCCTTCATCCTTGATAGAGATGAACAGCTTATCGTTCTTCTCGGTAAGTGTTATATAGATATTCTTTCCTGCCGGTGTAAACTTGATGGCATTGTCAAGCAAATTATAGATAACCTGCTGAATCTTGGTCTTGTCGGCATGAACAACGGAGCTTTCGGTGTGGTTGTTGAGTATCAGGGAGATGTTCTTCTCCTGACAATGCCCCTCAAAGGTGTTCATAGCATTTTTGACAAGGTCAACTACATCGAAATCCTTCTGCATAAGCCATATTCCGTAGGAATCGAAATCATTTAGCTCAAGCAGACTTGATGTGAGCTTGGTAAGTCGGTTTGTCTCATTTACGACAATGCTCAGGTATTTGTCCTGCTTCTCAGGTGGAATAGTTCCATCCTGAATGGCTTCTATATATCCCTTAATTGACGTGAGTGGTGAGCGGAAGTCGTGGGATATATTGGAGATAAATGAGCGTCGGTATTCATCTAACTTCGATAGCTCGGATGCCATGTATTCGAGTGTTGCCGCAAGCTGACCTATCTCATCGTGTGAGCGGATATTAAGCTTTGTTTCAAAGTTACCTGTGGAATATTCCTCGGCAACGGTGTTAATCTTACGAAGCGGTCGCATAATCTTTCCGGAAATGATACCAAGCAGCACGAAGGAGATAATAATCATTATGAGGAAAGGCACATAAATAACCTTTACAATATTCTGTTGAAGGTTGTGTAGCTGTGAGACTGTACTGTGAAGCAGCACCATACCATTTGGCATATTGTTGGTCTGGATTGGGATAGCTACTGAAATTACATCATCCTCAAATACTCCGTAAAATGTACCCGTAAATGTCTGGGCTGTCATCATGTCAAAGTCAGGATTAAGCAGGTAAATGTTCTGCGGGCATGAAGGATGCTCCGAGGACTGGGAGGAGGCAATGCGGAAGCCGTTTCCGTCAAAAAGCCATATGCTGGCATTCAATGTCTCGCTATAGTAATCGAAGCTTGCCTGCAAGGTCTCTAAGGTTGACATTCCCTGTATATAGCTTGAAATGGTCTGGTCGGCTATGAGGAAGGTCTCGTTGGTCAGTACCTCTGTTCGCTCTTCTATAAGTGTCTGACGTGTTGCGTAGGTCGAGTAAAATACAGTAAGTCCAAACACTGCGATAAACAGAAATAAAAATCCCAAAAATATTTTATCAAATATAGAATGTCTCATTATCTTACCTCGAACTTATATCCTTTGCCCCAAACTGTAGATATCGACCAGTTGTGGGAGTCGTTAAGCTTTTCCCTGAGTCTCTTGATGTGTACGTCAACGGTACGCGAATCACCTATATATTCATATCCCCAGAGCTGGTCTAAGAGCTGGTCTCTGGTGAATACCTGATTTGGTTTGCTCGCTAAAAAGTATAGAAGCTCAAGCTCCTTTGGAGGCATTTCTATCTGCTTGCCCTCAAATATTACAAGGTAATTTGTCATGTTGATAAGAAGATTATCATACTCCACATAGTCGCCTTGATAGTCCGTCTGGAGAGCAACCATAGTCTGCTCCGGCATCATGGCGGTACGTCTCAGCACCGCTTTAACTCTTGCCACAAGCTCATTTGAGTCAAAAGGCTTAATCATATAATCGTCCGCACCAAGCTTTAGCCCTAGTACCTTGTCGAAAACCTCGCCCTTTGCAGACAGCATTATTATTGGTGTCTGTCTTGTCTTTCTGATTTCTGTGCAAACCTCGTAGCCATCTATATCGGGCAGCATTATGTCAAGTAAAATGAGCTGCGGATTGAAGGTTGACACAAGCTTTAACGCATCCTGACCTGTGTATGCAATCTCAGTTGCAAAACATTCCTTTATGAGGTACAGAGATATAAGCTCTGCTATGTTCTCATCATCATCAACTATTAAAATTCTCTGTTTATCCATTAATAATCCTTTCTTACAGTAGTAATGTCGGTTCTAAATAATAATTAAGGTTATTGGCTGTCAAGCTAAAGCTACAGTTCAACTATAGTAACGCCGTATTCTCCCTCACCAAATTCACCTGCGCGGAATGACTTGACAAGAGGGTGCTTTTTGAGATACTGATGTATACCCTTTCTAAGAGCACCGGTTCCTTTTCCGTGAATAATAGTCACCTTATTCATGTGTGACAGGACGGCATCATCAAGATACTTGTCAATCTCCATAATTGCCTCGTCAACAGTTTTACCCATAACATTAAGCTCTGGCGAAAATGTCATTGCCTTACCGGTGATGCTTCTGCTCTTGGTACGACTTCTCTCAGCCTCGGTTACAAAGCCCTTATCCTGCAAAATGATAAGGTCGCTTATCGGCAGCTTTGAGGATAAAATACCCATCTGGACAGTGACTATGCCTTTGCTGTCAGGAAGCGAGGTGACAGTTCCCTTGGCGTTCATGCTTATTACCTCTACAGCATCGCCTATATGGAAATCCTTTGCCTTGTGGTTTGAGGTTCGGGCAGGGGTATTACTTACACCCGCCTTGTTATAATCCTTTATCTTATCACGCAGCTTGCCACGTTTTTCCTCCATGGTTCTCATATCGGCTTTGTTAGGGTTGCTGCGCCATTTGTTGTAGTCGCGGATAGTCTGGTCGGCAACCTCCTTTGCCTCCTCAACAATATCCCTTGCTTCTTCTCTTGCTTTCTGTAAAATCTCGGACTTCTTGGCTGTGAGCTCGCTTTCCTTTTCCTGAAGCCGCTTCTTTAATGCATCCGCCTCAGCCTTGTATTCTTCGATTGCCTTTTTGTCCTCCTCGATTGAACGCTTGCTCTTTTCCAAATCAGCTATAAGAGTTTCCATGTCAACCGCATCATTGTCAAGCTGTTCCCTGGCTGATGTGATGATATAGTCAGGAAGTCCGAGCTTGCTTGATATCGCAAATGCATTTGATTTTCCTGGGACACCAATCATAAGCTTATAGGTAGGCTTAAGGGATGCAACGTCAAATTCGCAGGATGCATTTTCGACACCGTCAGTTGAGAGTGCGTAGGTCTTTAACTCACTGTAGTGTGTTGTAGCCATACATCTGGCTCCCATATTCTTCAAGAAGTTAAGAATAGCTATGGCTAATGCAGCACCCTCTACAGGATCAGTTCCACCGCCTAACTCGTCAAAGAGACAGAGTGTATTGGCACTTGCATGATTGACTATGTAAACGACATTGCTCATATGTGATGAGAAGGTTGAGAGACTCTGCTCAATGCTCTGCTCGTCACCTATATCTGCGAATACATCATCAAATACAGCAAGTCTTGAGCCCTCAAGTGCCGGTATATGTAAGCCTGCCTGCCCCATAAGTGTGAACAGACCGAGAGTTTTAAGTGAAACGGTCTTACCACCTGTGTTAGGACCAGTAACAATAAGTAAATTATAGTCCTCGCCAAGTCTTATATCTACAGGAACTACAGAATGTTTCTCAAGCAGAGGATGTCTGCCTCCCCTTATATCTATAATTCCGTCTGTATTAAATGTAGGCTGACTGCCGTTATATGACCTTGCGAATTTGGCGCGGGCAAAAATGAAATCAAGCTCAGTAAGTACACTCATGTCATAGGAAATGTCCTCCACGACCTCAGCGGCACGCAGACTTAAATCCTCTAAAATGTTCTCAATTTCTATAAGCTCCTCATTGGCAAGCTCTTTAATCTCGTTGTTAAGATTGACAACAGCCATTGGCTCGATAAAAAGTGTTGAGCCTGAGCCTGACTGGTCGTGTATCATACCTGGAACCTGTGAGCGATATTCCTGCTTGACAGGTACACAATATCTTCCGTTACGCATTGTGATAAGGCTGTCCTGTAGCTTATCCTTAGTGGCTTCGTTTTGTAGGAGCTTGGATAACTGCTGGTGAATCCTGTCATTTGCAAGCTTTATATTTCTTCGTATAGACTTAAGCTTAGATGATGCATCATCAGCTATCTCATCCTCGGCTAAGATACATCTTCTTATCTCGGATGATATATGCTCAAGCGGAACGAGCTGATTAAAACGCTCTGTCAGTGAATCGTAACGGCATACCTGCTCGTTTCCATCAGCGTTTCTGGCTGTAACTGTATCGGCAAGGTCTGAGCCATCACCGTATTTTCTTACATTCTGTGCGGTAGAAAGCAGGGCAGCAACGTCAAGAAGCTCCCTTGCGGTAAGAGTTCCCTTTACCTCAAGTCGCTTGATTGATGCACCTATATCTGTAAGCCCCGTAAATGATACGTTACCCTGACGATGAAGTCTTAAGAGAGCATCTCTTGTTTCCTCCTGCAACGCATTTATGGTTGCAATATCACGCTGCGGCTTAAGACGGTCACACCTCTTTTTAGCCATTGGAGATGTGGCGAAATCTGTAAGCATTGTAAGTATTTTGTTATATTCAAGTAATCTCAAACTTCGTTTATTCATTTAACTAATCCTTCTTAATCTATTTCTGTGCATACTTATATATATAATAAATCATTTCTCTATAAATATAAAGAAAAAATATGAAAATACTTGCAGAGAGGGGTGGTAAGTGCTATCTTACATTATATATAAGTATAATAGTTTGAATACTGTAAGAGGGTACAGAAAGGATAGTCATATGAATTATATAAATGAGCTCAGAGAGGGAGAAATGATATCAGAGGTTTATCTCTGTAAGAATAAGGTGGTTGCCAAGACAAAGGCTGGAAAGACATATTATTCTCTGCAATTACAGGATAAGACAGGAACGATTGATGGCAAGGTGTGGGAGCTTACTAACGCAATCGCTCATTTTGAGAATATGAATTATATCCGTGTGGATGCACAGGTAACCAGCTTCAACGGAACACTCCAGCTCAATATCAAGCGTGTACGACTTGCAGATGAGGGTGAGTACGAGCCTTCTGATTATATGCCATGTTCAGGCAAGAGCATAGATGGAATGTATGCAGAGCTTGTAGATATAATAAATGGAGTTAAGAACGAGTACTTAAATAAGCTCCTTAAGAGCTTTTTTGTTGATGACACCACATTTGCGGCAAGATTTAAGAACCATTCGGCAGCCAAGTCCATACATCATGGGTTTATAGGTGGTCTGCTTGAGCACACATTGTCTGTTGCCAAGATATGTGAGTTTATCGCAGCACATTATGAGTTCGTGAATCATGACCTTCTTGTTACCGCAGCTATTTTCCATGATATAGGCAAGGTTGACGAGCTCTCTAATTTCCCAGAGAATGATTATACAGACGAGGGACAGTTAATCGGACATATCGTTATGGGTACAATGATGATTTCCGAGCGCATAAATACTATAGATGGTTTCCCTGTCACTCTTGCAAATGAGTTAAAGCACTGTATTTTGGCTCATCATGGTGAGCTAGAGTATGGTTCACCTAAGAAGCCAGCCCTTATCGAGGCACTTGCCCTTGCTCATGCTGATAACATGGATGCGAAGCTCCAGACATTTACCGAGATTATTAAGGCAAATGAGAACCAGACAAGCTGGCTTGGCTATAACAAGATGTTTGAGTCTAATGTAAGACTTACAAGACCGGAATAATATTATCCCGCAGGAGATAAGTGAGTTTATATGAAGAAGAATGATATATACGAGATTGAGATTACAGATATAGGAAATGATGGCGAAGGTATCGGCCATATTGCTACCGATGATGGTGGCAGTATGGCTGTATTTGTCAAGGACACTGTTTTTGGAGATGTGGCTAAGGTCAGGTTAGTTAAGCTTAAGAAGAGCTATGCTTACGGAAGGCTTGAGGAGATAGTTTCTCCATCACCATATCGTGTTACCCCTTCGTGTGCAAAGGCAAGACAGTGCGGAGGATGTGCATTAATGCATATGTCTTACGAGAGACAGCTTGAATATAAGCGTGACAAGGTAAAGAACTGTCTTGTGCGTATAGGTGGAATAAAGAATGCTGACGAGCTTATCGAATCGGTAAGTGGAATGGAGACACCATACCATTACAGAAATAAAATGCAGTTCCCTGTAGGATTATCGAAGGATGGAAATATAGAGATTGGCTTTTATGCTGGCAGAACTCATACGATTATAGATTTGGAGGCATGCCAGATAGGGCATCCTGTGAATGATTACCTTATCAGATATATTCGTGATTTTCTCGATAAACATCAGAAACAGACAGGAAAGTTTATATATAATGAGGAGACGCATCAAGGCTTAGTGCGTCACATTTTAACGAGAGTTGGATTTTCAACAGGCGAGCTTATGGTGTGTCTTGTTATAAATGGCAGCAGAAAGGCTCTGGGTGGTGCTGCTGTAGAGGATGAGCTTAGGCAGTGCATAGAAAATGCGGTGGCTGAGTATAACAAAGCATATGCTGACAGCCACACAAATGCTTATGATATGCAGGCAAAAACGCAGGTTATAAAACTAACAAGCCTCAGTGTAAATATTAACAGAGATAAGACTAACAAAATATTAGGTGACAAATGTGAGACGTTATATGGCGAATCATATATTACTGATTATATAGGAGACATTAAGTTTAACATTTCTCCGTTGTCCTTTTATCAGGTAAACCCAGCACAGACAAAAGTTCTGTACGACAAGGCGGTTTCGTATGCGGAGCTTACAGGCAATGAGGTTGTGTGGGATATGTACTGCGGCATCGGTACGATATCGTTATGCTTAGCGAAGCACGCAAAAAAGGTGTACGGTGTTGAAATTGTACCTCAGGCAATAGAGGATGCAAAGGAAAATGCCAAGATAAACGGAATAGATAATGTGGCCTTCTTTTGCGGTAAGGCAGAGGAGGTTGTACCTTCATTTTATGAGGGCGAGTTGACAGGTAATACAGAGGACGGCTGCCACCCTGACGTTGTGGTTGTAGATCCGCCACGCAAGGGCTGTGACAGCGTGCTGCTTGATACTATTGTTAAAATGAATCCAGCCAGAATAGTTTACGTTAGCTGCGATCCGGCTACCCTCGCGAGAGATGTCAAGATTCTTGGTGAGAGTGGGTATGAGGTTAAGAAGGTTGGGGTTGTGGACCAGTTCGGACATTCTAAGCATGTAGAGAGTGTCGCATTGATGTCAAAGGTACAGAAGTAAGAATGCTTTTTGGTGGAGGTGCCCAAGATGGCGAAAAAGAAAGATGAAATAACCATCCGTTCCAGTGCAGCGGAATATTTGACTTATGTTGCATCTGTGGGTGATCAGCAGGACAACATGGAAATGCGCTACGAGGATGAAAATATATGGCTGACACAGAAGATGATGGCCACATTGTACGATGTAGGAACAAATACAATCAATTATCATATTAAAAAGATATTCGAGGATAGTGAGCTACAGGAGAATTCAGTTATTCGAAAATTTCGAATAACTGCTTCTGACGGGAAAAGCTACAATACTAATCACTATTCCTTGGACATGATTATTGCAGTAGGCTTTAAGGTCAATTCCGAGCGTGCGGTGCAGTTCCGCAAATGGGTGAATCAGATTGCAAAGGACTACACCATCAAAGGCTGGGTAATGGATGATGAGCGTTTGAAACGAGGAACATATCTGACAGAAAAGTATTTCGATGAACAGTTAGAGCGTATTCGTGAGATTCGTGCAAGCGAAAGAAAGTTCTATCAGAAGATAACTGATCTGTATGCTACTGCTATTGATTATGATAAAAATTCTGCAACGACGAGAAGATTCTACGCAACAGTTCAGAATAAAATGCATTACGCAGTTCATGGACATACGGCGGCTGAGTTGATCGTGGAAAGAGCAGATCACACAAAAGAGTATATGGGATTAACTACCTGGGCAGATGCTCCTGATGGAAAGATTAAGAAAAGTGATGTTACGGTTGCTAAGAATTATTTGAGTCAGGATGAAATGAAGCAGCTGAACCGTATGGTTACGGCATACCTGGATTTTGCTGAAAACATGACATTACGGCATATTCCACTTACAATGCAGGATTGGGAAAAAAGGCTTAATAGTTTCATTGAAATGTTTGATTATGGTATTTTACAGGATTCAGGCAAGGTGACAGCTGAAATTGCAAAGCTTCATGCCGAAACTGAATTTGAAAAATACCGTGTGATTCAGGACAGATTGTTTATGTCTGACTTTGATAAGTATATGCTAGAATTGGAAGAAAATGCAAAGAAATGATGTCTGGATTCTAGGTCAAAACGGTTTGCCTGTTAGACAGGGAAGGCTAATATTTTAGACAGGGGAATTGTATGAGGGATAGAAGAAAAATAATTATATTTGTGCCTTTAATAATAGTTATTTTAAGTGTTATATTTATAAATTTGTGGATTAAAGGAAAGAAAAAAGATAATGTGATTATTAATGTTGAAGGTTTTGAGATTGAATATAATCAGACAAGTAGAAAAATGGGGGACATTGAAGATATTGAATTAGGCAACTCAATACAAGAAATTAGTGACAAATTAGGGGAACCGGATGCATGGATTGGATGCGGAACGGTGTGTCCTGTTTATTTTTTAGAAAATAATAAAGTTGTAGTTTTTATTTTAATTATCGAGCAGTGTGTGAGGATTTGAATCAGGTTATGTTAGTTAGTGACAATGGAAAAAGCCAGATTATAAAAGAAAAAGGTTGCGCGTGGGCTTTTATTGAATGGAGAGAAGCTACAATATGAGCATACATGAAAAAATTTTGCCAGACTTGAAGAATTACATATGAGCCAGATTGAACCATAAAGCTGTACACGACAAAATCTCATTTCTTTATAAAACGATGATACTATATGAAATGCTATTTGTTAATCTGAATACTCGAAAATTTGTCGGCTGGAGTGATGCAATGAATAACACGAAATATATTCAGATTTTGGAGACGGAACGATGAAAAAAAGAAGTACAAACGTAGTGGTAGTGATATTAATACTAATAATGACATTTATGGAAATGACCGCTTTGCCATCAGTGTTATTTTGCAATGTAAAAATTAAGGACATCAACCCGATTTATATTACATTGATGTTGAATTTTTTGTTGGCTTTCGCAATTTGTTGGATATGCAAAAAGATTTTTATCAAAGATTGGGAGTTTGGTTTAAAGTTTAAAGGTGTTTTATTGGGACTAAAAAAATATGGATTACCTGCGGTAATTGTAACTGCATTAGTTACAATTGCTTTCTGCATCGGATTGACACCATTCGATAACAAGCCAACAATATGGAGAGTTATTGTTGAAGGCATTGTGTATTACATAGGTGTTGGCATTATGGAAGAACTGTATTTGAGAGGTTTATTACAGAATATTATTAAAATATGGTTTGGAAAGAGAAAAAATGCAACATTATATGCAATTTTAATTTCCTCTGTATTATTTGGTTTAGGACATATTTTTGGAGCTTTGGGACAGCCAATAGTGACAATAATAGCCAAAACCGTATGGGCAACTGCACTTGGCATTTATTTCGGGGCAGTTTATGATGTAAGTAAAAACCTTTGGGTTCCAATTATACTACATTTAATAATAAATCTATGCGGTATTCCGTTTTGCTTTTCAACAAGTAATCAGTACCCGATAATAGCTTTGGTAACTTGTCTTGTGTCCTATGTTTTGCTTGCAATTTACGGTGTGTATAT
>CAVELH010000042.1:0-9197 GCA_963616385.1 bacterium
ATCGCAGGCACTGCTGAATCTCTTAAGAATATCTGTATAATCTTATCTATATCTGAGCTCTTTAACGCATCAACATCAAGCGATGTAAATCTCTCAGACTTCTTATAGTGGTTAAGATGCTTCTGAATATCCTCCAATGACAAAAGCTTTCTCTCAACAAGAGCCTGAACAAACAACAGATATGAATCACCCTGCTTCTTAAGTAACTGTGAAACCTGATCATCTGTCAAATAACCCTTCTCAATAGCGATATCACCAAATCTTGCATCCTTCTGAGCCTGTATCTGATTTACCTCATCTGCCTGAGCTGTTGTCATGTAGCCCTCATTAACAGCAAGCAAACCCATCTTCACTCTGGCTGTTCTGCTACTTTCTATAATCTCCTCATACTGCTCAGCGGTCAAAACGCCTATATCCTGCAAGTACTTACCAAAGTATACGCCAAACATTGCAATCCTCCTTACAAATACATTATCTTTCATAATTATACACAAACAGCAAATAAAAATCAACTTAATATGCAATTATACATTGAATATTGAATTTATTTTATATATAATAAACATTAATTAAGAAGATACGGAGAATCAATTATGTCAATTAAAAGTTCACTACGAATGTCACTTATTCTGATGGCTTCACTCCCATTAGTATTTATGACAATTCTCACATATATGTTATCATACAACAAATACCTTGAGCTCGCTAAAAATTCAGCCGAAGACCTTGCAAGCACATACGGAAAGGGATTTTACGCACAGTTAAATGTTCAGATTGCAGAGGCAGAAGGAATAGCCCAGTCATCCAGTGTACAAAATCTCCTATTAGAGAATTACAACGGACTTACCCTTGGCACTGATTCAGCCTATTATGCCCCTGTTCAGGAAATCATGGACAACACATCCGGATATATGAACAGCTCAGTAAATTTCTATCTGTATGACGTAAATGGCTATTTCGTATCAAGCTCTGAAAATGACAACAATTACGGTGACTGGAGCGAATACATGTCCACACCCGTTACCGATATAACAGAAACAACAATTATGAAATCGGCTAACATAAACAAGGATGCTAACAGCATAGATGTCGTCACACCTGTATATGTAAAGGGCAAGGTTGTTGGACTTGTAAGATCTAATATAGCATCTACATATTTCGGTGCATTTATACCTGATAATGGTCAGGCATTTATAATGACTTCATCAGGTGATTATCTTTTTAGTTCAACAGGATTGTCAAGCGACACATCTCTTGAGGAGGCAGCATACAAGCTCTTCTCATCAGAGGATGCTGCAACAAAGGGATATCTCTATACAGACTCAAGCACAATCAAAAGCATATATGGTTACTATATCATAGATGACTTAAACTGGATTTATCTCATCAATCAGAACGGAAGACGTTTTCAGGAGATACTGACTACTCTCCCTATAGTACTTATTATAACACTAGCAATTATAATATTTATAGCTATATGGATAAGCCAGATACTTGCACATAAGTATACTGATCCTATTATTTCATTAAGAAACAATATGGCTGAGGCTGCCGCAGGTAATCTGGACCTCACATCGGACATTAAATCAAACGATGAATTTGGTGATTTGTCAGACAAATTTAATACTATGATGAGTATTATCTCCAACAACTATAAGGAGCTTGAAAAATCAAAGAAAGCCCTTGAAGCAAGCGAGCTTGAATTAAAGAAGAACTATGCACACATTGAGCAGCTTGCATATCACGACGGACTTACAGGCCTGTATAACAGAGTTGCATTTATGAAATATGCACATGAGATATTCCATAACGACGGCTCAGCATTAAACCGCCACGCTATATTCTTTATAGACCTCGATAACTTCAAGAATGTCAACGACACACTTGGACACGACTACGGTGACCTTCTTCTTAAGCAGGTATCAAAAGAGCTTGAATCATACATCTCCGATAATGATATACTTGCGAGAACAGGAGGAGACGAGTTTCTTATACTTAAGACAAAATTTACTACTAATCAGGAGCTTGAGCAATATGCCAAGCACCTTGTTTCAATAGTTAATAATCCATTTAACCTTGATGGTGAGATTGCTCATATTTCGATGAGTCTTGGTATTGCAATCTTCCCAAGCAACGGACTTACAATAAGTGAGCTTATCAAGAATGCAGATATCGCTATGTACAGTGCAAAGAGTGCCGGCAAGAACAACTACCGCTTCTTCAGCAGCTACATGGAGGACGATTTTAACAGAAGAAATGACCTTGCAGACATACTAGCTCATGTAATAGAGCGGAATGAGGTATACCTTCAATATCAACCACAGGCTAATGTGTCTGATGGTAAGATTACAGGCTTTGAAGCACTTATGCGTATCGAGTCAGACCTTGTAGGCTTTATATCTCCTTCCGAATTTATTCCTATCGCTGAGGAAAATGGTCTCATAAACCAGCTCGGTGAATGGGCATTATATGAAGCATGTAACTTTAATCAGGCATTAATCCAAAGTGGCTTTGGTCCGCTCAAGGTGTCTGTCAATGTATCAACCATGCAGCTTAAGGATGACCATCTGATAAGCATAATCAAGTCTATCCCTGAAAAGACAGGTATGTCACTTGAATATCTTGAGATAGAGATAACAGAGAGTGTCCTTATGAACTCATTGGAGCATAACCTTATGCTCATCAATCAATTTAAGGATTTGGGAATCTCTATAGCACTTGATGACTTCGGAACAGGCTACTCTTCATTTAACTATCTTACACAGATACCGATAGATACATTGAAGATAGATAAATCATTCATAGATGGAATATGCAGCAACGAGAAGGATAAATGCATAGCTGATTCAATCATCTCACTTGCACACAAGATGAACATTTCTGTTGTCGCAGAGGGTGTTGAGGACTTAGACCAGCTTCAGATTCTAAAGGATCAGTTCTGCGATACCTTACAGGGCTACCTGTTCTCTAAGCCGCTTAAATCTAATGACTTTATTGATTTACTTAATAAGAACAACAAATAAATTAGAATATAAAAAATATCCATGAAGAAGCTTAATTTCTTCGTGGATATTTTTTGTTATATTGTAATCTTATAAATTAAAAATATACTCACAATAATATACGAATAATAATATACACATATATACATTACTGCTTGTCTATAAACTGCTTAATCTCCTGTAATTGCTGCAACGTATCATGTCTGCCAAGCTTATACATATATTTAAGCTTCTCAGTATCTTTCTCTGTTCGCGCAATCTTAACCTTCCGGCTAGGTCGTATAACTATTATGTTTCCATCCTTCTGCTGCTGTTCTATATACTCTACAGTCTCATTATACAGCTTAGGTCTTTTTTCACAAGCCTCTAAATAAGCCGGATATTTTCTATACAAGAGCTTAAGTATGTGAATACTTGATGATTCCTTTTTCACATATCCCTCTGGTCTTGTAAGAACAACTATATTCTTCTTATATCCTATGCTCTCAAAAAACTTAACAGGAATACTGTCCGTAGTGCCGCCATCTAACAGCTTCTTTTCATTCACCTTTACCATTCTTGACACTATAGGAAGTGAGGCAGACGCTCTCATATAATCCATATCATATCTAAAATCGCGGCAACGGATATATTCCGGCTTGCCAGTATCTACATTACTGCATGTAACATAAAATGGTATATTCTCTGCGTTCTTCTTAAATGTTTCATAATCAAACACACTAAGCTCATTAGGTATCTTATCGTAGCAGAAATTAACATTAAATATATCTCCTGTCGTTATAAGCGACCTTAAGCTCATATACCGCTTATCATTGATATATTTAAGATTATATCTGACGCTTCTTCCTAACTGTCCTGATAGATATGAACAGCCATGTATAGCTCCTGCCGAAACACCAATCACGGCATCAGGCCATATATTCTCCTGTAAAAAAACATCTAAAACTCCGGCAGTATACATTCCACGCATTCCGCCGCCCTCTAAAACAAGACCAACCTTTTGTGTCTCCATATCATCAACACCCTTACTATACATTCTTTCTAACCCATTTTATGGTTTCCTTCACATCTGACTCATCATCAAGATTAATAGAATTAAACACATCCAGATATTCCTGCTCAACCTGCTTCATTGTACCCCTGTAGAAATCAGGAGTTGCAGCTACATATGGCGGTTCATCAAGTAACTTGACAGCCATAAATTCAAGGAATTCATAATAAAGCATTGCATCATCTATTATCTTAACCATCTTCTGCTCATATTCAGTAAGTGCAGAGCCAAGGAACTTCTCATAGATAGTCAGACCCAGAGCATCCTCTATGTCCCTGTATGTATCAAGATATTTCTTGACAGGTCTTGTTATATCTGACACATACGCCTCCGTGGCATCATGCAGAAGGCATGCCATTCTCACACGCGGCGTCTCCCTTCTGGCACAGGCCTCCTCATAACAGTTAAGGCAATGTGCTCCCACTGAATAAAAGCTGCTGTAATGTCCATTTGCTCTACAAAGCATGGATAGAGAATGTGCTATATCCTCTATCCTTATTTCATCTGCCACAGGCTCAAGCGGATACGCATGTAAGCCTGTATAAGTTCTTATATAATCTGTCTTATGTTCGCTCATAACTAGAATATTATGTCGTGCTTTCCGCCAAGTGAACGGGCACCATTTACTATCATAACTACACCAAGTCCTACGCCTGCAACAATTGTAATTATTCCAACAATCAAACTACTTACACCGATAGAATTTAATTTCTGATACAATTTTTCCATAACATATTCCTCCTAAAACATAATTAATTACTTAACACCATATGTGTCATAGTATGAGTCTATAGCTGCCTTGAGCTTGTCATCTATAACTATTGTTCCCTTATATGGCTTATTATATAAATGCTCAACAACCTCTGCCATCGTTACTATAGCGGTTGTCTTAAGTCCATAGTTCTCCTCTATCTCAGTAAGAGCACTCTTCTCTCCCTGTCCACGTTCCATACGGTCTACTGATACAACGAGACCAAGCACATCCACATCACCCTGTGCCTTGACAATAGGCAAAGTCTCCTGAATAGATGTTCCGGCAGTTGTAACATCCTCTATTATAACCACCTTATCGCCATCACCGATAGGACTTCCGAGAAGGATTCCCTTATCTCCGTGGTCCTTTATCTCCTTACGGTTAGAACAATATCTGATATCGGCATCATACTTATCAGCGATTGCCATTGTTGTTGCAACTGAAAGAGGAATTCCCTTATAAGCCGGTCCAAAAAGCACATCAAAATCTAATCCGAATTTGTTCTTAATCGCCTCTGCATAGTACTCTCCAAGACGCTTAAGCTGAGCTCCCGTTCTATAAAATCCTGTATTTACAAAAAATGGAGTTTTTCTGCCACTCTTAGTTACGAAATCTCCAAATTTCAATACATTACAATCAATCATGAATTCAATAAATTCCTGCTTATACTGTTCCATCCTGCTATCATCCTCCTGAATAGATTATCGTATTTATACTACCATAAAATTGGGTTAGGTGCAATATTCTATATCCAAACACTTTATGCTAAACACTTACCTCCACCAAAAACTCGCCATCATTTATTAAGATATCTCCGCTATATCCAAGTACATCCATAATATTCTTTACTATGCTAAGTCCTAAGCCACTTCCCGTTCTTCCTGTTCTGGCAGCACTTCCCTTTTTAAGTGGCTCCCACAGCTCATAAGGAGGACAGGAAACCGTCTCTCTCATGGTATTTGAAATGATAATTTTATCATTTTTCAGAACAATCTCGATTACACTTCCATGTGTGGCATATTTTATGGCATTTGCAATCAGATTATCAAGCATATGCTGCATGAGGGTATAATCTGTTTTTATCTCACAATTTCCCTCTACCATTATATCAAGTGCATTTTTGTCCAAGGCTTCACTATATCTGTGTGAAAGGTCGTCTATTATATCCTTAATATTAACAGCCTCTTTATTAATCTTTAATATCTTACCCGTCCTTACATAATCCATAAGAGTATCAGCCATATTATTTATGTATGAAACATTATTATTTACAGCTTCAATGTAGTATTTTTCCTTATCGGTTTTAACCATCTGAGACAAGTTATCTATATATCCTACTATTGCTGTAATAGGGCTTCTCACATCATGTGCTACCGCAATAAATACTTTTTCCATAACAGCCTTGTCTTCTATCTTTTTCTTTCTATTCTTATACATATAGCGTATAACAATTATTATTGCAAATGCTACAGCCAGATATATCACCATTCCACCGTATAACAGCAGCTCCCCAAATGAATAATATTTAAACGGATTAGTATACATGGCAGATATCAAAAAATAAGCTTTATTGTCTAAAATTATTTTCTGCCCCTTCAAAAAATAATCACCATGAATTTTTCCATATATAGCCTCATTAAATTCGTTTGATGAATATGGAAATATTCTTCCAGCCACCTGACTTATATATTTATTAACCTCATAATTTCCATATTCTGAGCTGTTGATAATTAACTCACCTGTAGTATAAGAATAAAGATTTGTTATAAAATAATCTGTATTATGAGACTCTATCACTTCATCTATCATACCTGCTTTTGTTTTATTTTGCATATCATCAAACACACTGGCAGCTTCATTATCAAACTGTGACTTTAATTCTGTATTAATAAGCCATCTATATTTTTCAAGTGTATATAAATACACCACTCCAAATGCCACTATAAGCGTTACAGCAGCAAATATGTATATCCACTTTACTTTCCTTATAGTTTTCTTCATACTAAACACTCTCCTTTATCTGATAACCCTTTCCTGTCACAGTCTTAATATACTTTCCAGAATCCCCTAAATGCTTTCTCAGCTTCCTGATATGGTTGTCAACACACCTGTCACCGCCCTCGTAATCATATCCCCATATTTCTACCAATAGTTTTTCTCTTGATACAATATAGTTTTTGTTTTCCATGAGCATACATAACAGTTCAAATTCCTTTGGTGCAAGCTTAATCTCAGTTCCATTATTTTTCACTACATATGTAAAAGGATTAACACTAAGTTTCCCACATATCATCTCACTGTTTCTTCCTATTCCCTTATCTCTTTTTAACATAGCCATACATTTTGAATATAACGCAACCATAGAAAATGGCTTGATAATATAATCATCACATCCTGATCTGTAACCTCTCACAATATCATTTTCTGTACTTCTTCCCGTCAAAAACAGAATTGGCACATAGCTTTCTAATCGCATTTCCCTGCATATATCAAATCCATCAATATCTGGAAGCATAATATCTAATAAAACTATGTCACACTTTGTTTCTGAAAATAATGCCAACCCCCGCTCGCCATCATATGCAATAAGTACTCTAAGCTTCCCCTCACTCTCCCGCTCAAAATAATCCTTTATTACTTCACATATCTGTACATCATCCTCTATCAATAATATCTGATACATCCGCTATCCCTCCTTTAAGCAAAACAATACCACCTCAATATGACATTTATATATCCAAAGTGTAATATTTCCACCAATTTCTGCATATAATTAAATGATTAAACAAAAATGGAGGTATAATATTATGTCAAAAAAACAAAACCTGATAAGCTTTTTCTTTATTTCAGTAATAGGAACACTATTACATTTTACCTACGAATGGTCTGAAGACAACTTCTTCGTAGGTCTGTTTTCCGCTGTAAATGAATCCACCTGGGAACATTTAAAGCTGGTATTTTTCCCTATGCTCCTGTTGACAATCATTCAAATATTCTTTTTTAAGAATTCCCTGCCTGACAATTTCCTTTGTGCGAGATTAAAGGGAACTATCGCAGGTATGTTGTCCATTGTAGTGATATTTTACACTATATGGGGCGTGTTTGGAAAACCTTTTGAAATCGTTAATATACTGTTATATTATGTCGGTGTTATATATGGACTTTGGATTGAAAATAAGAATTACAAAAAGGATTGTAAATTAACAGATGTACAAGCTGCCGTAATACTGCTCATACTCTGTGCCGCATTTTTTGTATTTACATATAATGCACCCGCAATCAACATTTTCAGAGATCCGGGTGCACTATATTAACATATAAATTGATATTCTATTGCATTTTTACAATTACATCTAATATTTTGTCTGCGACCTCTTCCTTACTCATCTTAGGAAGGTCACAAACGGAATCCTTAGTGATAAGTGTCATCACATTAGTGTCTGTGCCAAAGCCTGCTCCACTAACCTTTAAGTTGTTGGCAGCTATCATGTCAACATTCTTCTTTATAAGCTTCTGTCTGGAGTTCTCAACCATATTCTCGGTCTCCATAGAGAAGCCGCAGATAAACTGATCTGGCTTTTTGTGCTCACCGAGATACTTAAGTATGTCATCTGTACGCTCACACTCAATGCTTACATTATCGTCATGCTTCTTTATCTTCTCATCAGCGGTAACTACCGGTCTGTAATCTGCCACAGCAGCCGCCTTTATTATAATGTCCTGACTGTCACTTATCGCTGTCACAGCATCAAACATATCCTTTGCGGAAGTCACATTTACAGTATTTACAAACATTGGTACAGGCAGACTTGTCTCGCCTGTAACTAATGTTACATCTGCACCTCTCAGCATTGCCATTTTAGCCATTGCATAACCCATTTTTCCTGTAGAATGATTAGTTATGAATCTGACAGGATCTATAGCCTCTTTTGTTGCTCCGGCAGTAACTAAAACCTTCTTGCCGGCTAAGTCCTTAGTTTTGGCACATGCACGAACTATATAATCCACAAGAAGATGCTCCGGTGGAAGCTTACCCTTCCCTATTGCTCTGCATGCAAGATATCCCTCGTCAGCTTCAATTATCTCATAACCATATGAGGCAAGTATCTTCATGTTATTCTGTACGATAGGGTTTTCATACATATTTACGTTCATGGATGGTGCAATCATAACCGGGCAGCGTGCAGGAAGTATTGTTGTTGTGAGCATATCATCCGCTATACCGTGGGCTATCTTGCCAAGCACATCTGCACTTGCAGGTGCAATAAGCATCGCATCTGCTGTTGTTCCAAGAGTTACATGTGGTACATGCATCTCCATACTTCTGTCAAATGTATCTGTGTAACATCTGTTTGCAGTGAGCACCTCAAATGTCTCTGGTGTTATAAAA
>CAVELH010000042.1:9239-15082 GCA_963616385.1 bacterium
TTCGGTCATAACTACATGAACATCTGCATTGAGCTTAACCAGCATGCTTGCCACATTTGCCATCTTGTATGCCGCTATTCCACCACTTACACCGAGTACTATTCTTTTTCCTGTAAGCATATGTCCTCCTATTCCTGATTCTCCAGTAATCCGTGTTTCTCATAGTTTGATACACGGGAAATATGGTTATCATCATCAACAAATACAACGGTAGGCTTATTATCCTTGTACTCCTCAGGTGTCATCTGTGCATAGCACATTATAATAACCTTGTCACCTGTCTGAACCATACGGGCAGCAGCACCATTTAAACAAATCATACCACTGTTTTTCTCTCCGGCTATTACATAGGTCTCAAATCTGCTTCCGTTATCCACATCGACAATCTGAACCTTCTCGTACTCTAATATGCCGGATGCCTCCATCAATGCCTCATCAATGGTTATACTTCCAACATAATTAAGCTCAGCCTGCTTCACCGTAGCTCTGTGTATCTTACTCTTTAATACGTTTAAATACATATGTGTACTCCTTACTCTACAGTCATCATCGTGTTATCTATAAGACGTGCCTCTCCACCGACATTAACGGCGATTGCACATAATATGTCTCCCTTAATCACATCAAGGCTCTTCATTGTATTTACGTCTACTATCTCAACGTAATCTATATCTGTGAGAGGCTCGCTCTCTATAAGCTCACGCATAGCCTTCTTAACCTTCTCGGCATCACGCTCGCCATCCTCTATCATCTTTCTTGCCATAAAGATTGACTTACTTAATACAACTGCCTGCTTTCTTGATTCAGGTGAAAGGTAAGTATTTCTTGAGCTCTTGGCAAGTCCGTCAGCCTCACGGATTATAGGACAGCCGACAATCTCTATGTCCATATTGAGGTCCTTAACCATTCTCTTTACAACTGCAAGCTGCTGAGCATCCTTCTCACCAAAATAAGCTCTGTCTGGCTTAACTATGTTAAATAACTTATTGACAACTGTACATACTCCTCTGAAATGAACAGGTCTTGACAAACCGCAGAGTGCATTGGTAAGTCCGTTCATATCTACATATGAGCAAAAGCCCTCCTCATACATCTCCTCCGGTTCAGGATGGAAAATAAGCTTAGCTCCGGCTGCCTCAACGAGCTTGGAATCTGCCTCCAAATCTCTAGGATAGCTTGCTAAATCCTCTGTCGGTCCAAACTGCATCGGATTAACAAATATACTTACTACAACAGCATCATTTTCTGCTACAGCTCTCTTGATAAGGCTCTCATGTCCCTCATGGAGATATCCCATGGTTGGAACAAGTCCTACAGTCTTTCCCTCTTTTCTCCAGGCCTTTACCTGCTCTCTGACTTCCTTAACAGTGGTTGCTATATCCATCTTTCTCTTCCTCCGTCATTTTCCCGTATATTAATATAATTTCTCTATAACATCATCATTTATCGCGTATGTGTGCTTTGCCTCAGGATATGTGCCAGCCTTAACCTCGCTTATATATCCCATAAACGCCTCTGTCATAATCTTGCCTGTCTCAGCATATCTCTTAACAAACTTTGGTGTAAAGTCACTGAACATACCAAGCATATCTGCGTATACAAGCACCTGTCCATCACAGCCAGCTCCAGCTCCAATTCCTATTGTTGGTATAGAAAGCTTCTCTGTTGCAAGTGTTGCAAGCTTCTCAGGTACACATTCAAATACAACCGCAAATGCTCCTGCCTCCTCAACAGCAAGTGCATCCTCTATAAACTTCTTTGCAGCCGCCTCGCTCTTACCCTGTACCTTAAATCCACCAAACGCATTGATGTGCTGAGGTGTGAGACCTATATGTGCAACAACAGGTATTCCTGCCTCTGTGATAGCCTTAATCTGTGGACATACCTCTTTTCCACCCTCAAGCTTAACTGCCTGTGCTCTTCCTTCCTTCATCAATCTTCCTGCATTGACAACTGCATCATAGACTGATGTCTGGTAAGACATAAATGGCATATCTATAACTACAAGTGCTTCCTTTGCACCTCTTGAAACAGCAGCTCCGTGATGTATCATATCCTCCATTGTAACCGACAATGTATCTTCATATCCAAGAATAACATTGCCAAGAGAATCTCCAACTAAAATAGAATCAACTCCAGCCTCGTCCATAAGCTTGGCTGTAGAATAATCATACGCTGTAAGCATTGTCAGCTTCTCGCCCTTTGCCTTAGCATCTGCAAATGTAAGTACTGTCTTTTTCATTTTGTAAAATTCCTCCTATATATAACTAATATCTTAGCAGCTTCCTCAACTCATCATAATTTTTTCCCGATGCCTGCTCGGCTATATCGGAAAGCTCACCTGAAAGAAGAGAATAAACCTCTCTTATATCACCTGTAAGATTACTCATATGATTATTGACTGTTTCTAAATCATATCTCGCCACAGGTCCGGTAAGTGCACTCTCGCAGCT
Source organism: bacterium (assembly GCA_963616385.1). Taxonomy (GTDB): domain Bacteria; phylum Bacillota; class Clostridia; order Lachnospirales; family Lachnospiraceae; genus Coprococcus_C. Next base: position 11,693 of record CAVELH010000042.1, read on the forward strand.
TCCGTCAATAAGATTTGAAGCATTACTCTTAAATAAAGGCTTCATAGCCTCACACGCCTCTTCCATGCTAAATCCACATTCAGACATAAGCCTCATAGCCATATGATACAGACCGATAACAAGATTACTTGAAAATACTGCCGCAGCATGATATTTAGGCTTATCCCCTGCACTGATGAACTTAACACTATGTCCAAGCCCCTCCATAGCACATTTAAAATAATCCATGTATCTGCTATCGCCTTCAATTGTCATATAACACTCTCTGAAATTCTTATACGATTCAGTCTTGGAATTAACTGCATATATAGGATGTATCGAATAACCATGTATATGGTTCTTCATACCAGAAAAAACTTTTGAACCAATTGCCCCGCTTGTATGGCATAATATCTTATCCTCTACAATAGCTCCAAGTCTGTCCAGCTCATCTGCCATGACAGCTATCTGCCCATCGGGTACAGTTAAAAAAATAGCTTCCGATTCTTCCACCAGACTCCTTATGTCATCATAGTACTTAGTATCAGTAAATCTTGCAGCCTGTTTCGCACTCTCCGGATTTCTGCTATAAAATCCAGTTACATGAAGGGTGTCACTTTCCTGAAAGTGCTTACCCAATGTGAAACCCATCTTACCTGCACCAATAAATCCAATCCTCATACTATCACCTTCCTTCACTAATGCGTATGCACGAAAGGAATCTGAATGTATTGAATATCTGTACATTTCCGGTATGGTTTCTCTCGAATACCATCCACGAGGAATATATCATAAAATATGTTCCTTGTAAATAAAAAAGGCTTACACATCAAGTATTTTTTTTAGTACATAAATGATGTGTAAGCCCATTAAAATCTTATATATTCTGTTACAAAATATCCTTACTCTACGCTGTAGTTAGGAGCTTCCTTTGTAATCTGGATATCATGTGGATGGCTCTCCTTAAGTGATGCAGCAGAAATCTTAACAAACTCTGCCTTCTCGTGAAGCTCTTCAATAGTTGCAGCTCCGCAATATCCCATACCTGAACGAAGACCACCAATAAGCTGGAATACTGTATCTTCAAGTGTTCCCTTGTATGCAACACGTCCCTCAACGCCTTCTGGAACAAGCTTCTTAGCATTTGACTGGAAGTATCTGTCCTTACTACCGTTCTCCATAGCAGCTATAGAACCCATACCTCTGTATACCTTGTATTTTCTTCCCTGATATAACTCAAAGTCACCAGGAGCCTCATCTGTACCTGCAAATAGGCTGCCCATCATACATACATTAGCACCTGCTGCAAGAGCCTTAGTAATATCACCTGAATACTTGATACCACCATCAGCAATAACAGGAATTCCTGCTTCCCTGGCTGCCTCATATGCCTGCATAATAGCTGTAATCTGAGGAACACCTATACCTGCAACAATTCTTGTTGTGCATATAGAACCAGGTCCTATACCAATCTTAACAGCATCTACACCCATATCTATCATTGCCTGTGTACCCTTCTTAGTAGCTACGTTACCTGCTATAACGTCAAGATCTGGATACTTCTCCTTAATCATCTTAAATGTCTTAAGTACATTCTCTGAATGACCATGTGCTGTATCTATAACAATTGCATCTACCTTAGATGCTACGAGTTCATCTACTCTGTCACATATATCTGGTGTAACACCTACTGCTGCTGCACACAAAAGTCTTCCCTGTGAATCCTTTGCAGCATTAGGATACTTAATCTGCTTCTCAATATCCTTGATTGTTATAAGACCCTTAAGCATCATATTGTCATCAACAATAGGAAGCTTCTCCTTACGGGCACGTCCAAGAATCTGCTTTGCCTCATCTAAAGTAATTCCTTCCTTAGCTGTGATAAGATTCTCGGATGTCATAGACTCCTTAATCTTCTTAGTATAATCTGTCTCAAACTTAAGGTCACGGTTTGTGATAATTCCTACAAGCTTACCGTTCTCTGTGATTGGAACACCAGATATACGGAACTTAGCCATAAGCTTATCTGCATCATCAAGTGTATGTTCTGGTGAAAGTGAAAATGGATCTGAGATAACACCATTCTCTGAACGCTTAACCTTATCTACCTCTTCTGCCTGCTGCTGAATAGACATGTTCTTATGGATAACTCCAATACCGCCCTGTCTTGCCATAGCAATAGCCATTCTGTGCTCTGTTACAGTATCCATGCCGGCACTCATAAGAGGAATATTTAGCTTAATCTTCTTAGTGAGCTGTGTTGTCAAAATAACGTCATTCGGAATAACCTTTGAAAACTGTGGAACAAGTAATACGTCATCAAATGTAATTCCTTCGCCAATAATCTTACCCATTTTTCCATTTCCTTTCATTCATTTTTACTTTTGTTCATAAATTTATGTCATTTTATTAAAAATCAATTTTATCATTCTATAATCTGCATGTCAACCCTATTCCTGGTATACACAAATATACAAATCTATATATTCCTTGCCATTGTTGAGTAGCGGTATCTTTATTCCATCTATATCCGTCTTAAGCTTCAAATCACATCCATATACCGCAAGTGGAGGTGTAATATCTATAAGAACACCAAGTGTAGAGAATATAGTTGCAGTATTACCCATTATCATGTTACCAAGTTCATTTAAAGCTGACGAAGCCATCTCATCAAGCTCTGTTACAGGCATACCAAACATCATCTTAGATGCAATCTCCTTAGCATTATCATCTGCTATTGCAAGTATAACCTGACCCTTCATCTCTCCGACAACACCAACCTGAATGGCGTATGTCAATTCCTTCAAATAAAAATCCGTAAGCTCTGGCTTACCAACCGTCATCTTCACCTGAGTAACATTTTCTACTACCGATATACTAGATTGCAAAAACGGATTAATATGCTTAACATCGATTGCTGAACTCATTTATTCTCTCCTTACAAGATTTTCTCTTATTGTATAACATAAAACATTATACAATAAACGCCATATCTATTCAAACACTTATTTGTTTACTTATATATAAAATAATCTGTTGAACTGAGTATATGCTTGGACTCATCCACCTGCTTAACAGTTATGCTATCACCAGATTTTATATCATCTACATTCTCAACCATAAGCTTATTATGGTCTACATATACTGTATCAAGTGAATCATCACCATCATACACAACCGAAAACTCATTAAAATTCTCTCCGGTGACAACAATATGTCCACTCTCATTTTTAACATTATTTATTGAGATAACATCAACGCCACGCCTCATATCACCTTCTGGGACAGGCGACTCGCCATCATATATATAATCATCACCAAATAACATATCATATGCTATAAGCTTGAGATTATCATTCTGTTCTTCTCCCTCATACACCCTCTGTGCCTTCTGTGCGTATCCCTCAGGAA
>CAVELH010000043.1:0-14989 GCA_963616385.1 bacterium
CTTCTACTGTTACGATATCACCTATCTTCTTCTTCATAAGAGCTGCTCCTACAGGGCTCTCATTTGAGATAAGTCCCTGAAGAATATCTGCCTCAGTTGAACCTACTATCTTGTAGTTTACTACCTCGTCAAGCTGCTCATCATATAAAACAACCTCTGAGCTAAAGTTTACTGTCTCAGCGTCGAACTCGTCCTCATCGATAACCTCGGCATTCTTAAGAATTTTCTCTATCTCATCAATTCTTGCCTCTATGTCTCTCTGCTCGTCCTTAGCTGCATCATACTCAGCGTTCTCTGACAAGTCTCCCTGCTCTCTTGCTTCCTTAATCTTCTGGGCAACTTCCTGACGTCTGTTGACCTTCAAATCCTGAAGCTCATCCTCTAACTTTTTAAGACCTTCGTAGGTCAGCATATTTTTCTTCTCAGCCATTGCTATACCTTCCTATCCTATAATTTATATTAAATACTAAAAGTTTCCGAGTTACCTGCGTGAATAACTATACCCTACAATTAAGATATTGTCAAAGCTTAATGGTGGAACAGACGAATTCCTGTAAATGCCATGACCATTTCGTATGAATCGCAGCACTCAATTACAAGGTCATCTCTGACAGAACCACCCGGCTGTGCAATATATTTAACACCGCTCTTATGTGCTCTCTCTATATTATCAGAGAATGGGAAGAATGCATCTGAACCAAGTGTAACGTCCTGATTGCCATCAAGCCATGCTCTCTTCTCCTCGCGTGTAAATACATCAGGCTTAACCTTGAAACGCTTCTGCCACTCACCATCGCGAAGTACATCCTCATACTCATCACCGATAAATACATCGATAGTATTATCACGGTCTGCTCTTCCAAGATTGTCAACGAACTGAAGGTTAAGCACCTGTGGTGCCTGTCTTAAGTACCAGTTATCTGCCTTCTGTCCTGCAAGTCTTGTACAATGTATTCTTGACTGCTGACCAGCACCTATACCGATTGCCTGTCCGCCCTTTACATAACATACAGAATTAGACTGTGTATACTTAAGCGTGATAAGTGCAATCTTCATATCGATAAGTGCACTCTCAGGAATATCCTTGTTCTTAGTAACAATGTTAGATAACAAATCACCATTGATATCAAGCTCATTTCTTCCCTGCTCAAATGTAATTCCATAAACCTGCTTTCTCTCTATCTCGGCTGGCTTATATTCCGGATTAATCTGTATAATATTGTAGTTACCCTTTTTCTTCTGCATGAGAAGCTTTAAAGCCTCATCTGTATATCCCGGTGCGATAACACCATCTGAAACCTCTCTCTTGATAAGTCTTGCAGTATCTTCATCACACACATCTGAAAGTGCAATAAAATCACCAAATGATGACATTCTGTCAGCACCTCTTGCTCTCGCATATGCACATGCAAGTGGTGAAAGCTCTCCAAGGTCATCTACCCAGTAAATCTTAGCAAGTGTATCATCAAGTGGAAGTCCAACTGCCGCACCTGCCGGAGACACATGCTTAAATGATGTTGCAGCAGGAAGTCCTGTAGCCTCCTTAAGCTCCTTTACTAACTGCCAGCCGTTAAATGCATCGAGGAAATTGATATATCCCGGCTTACCATTTATAACTGTAACAGGTAAATCACTTCCATCCTCCATATAAATTCTAGATGGCTTCTGATTAGGGTTACAACCATACTTTAACTGAATTTCGTTCATCTTATACCTCCATCGTATGTGTGTGATTATTTATTCTTGTTTATAATTCTTGTCTCATATGTACCTGTAGCTATATCAATGAATCTTACAAAGAGTGATACCTTGTTATCTTCATTGAGGCTGTTCCATACCTTATCCGCAAATGCATCAATGTCTGCTCCATCAATTTCAACAAGCTTAGGCTCTCCCTCAAAGCTTGGAAGCGGATTTCCGTCATGCATATAAGTATGTATAAAATGTCCTTCACCAGAAACAGGATTCTCATAGCAATATGTATATCTGTTGCAAGCCTCAGGATTACCATTGTTACTCTTAAGTATTGACATAGAGTAATCATACTTTGCATCTTCAACATGCATAACTCCTGAAATTCTAGGAGTATAGTTAGGACCGTCCGGCTCAAACTCACGACATCTTAAAGACTGCTCAAATGTAAGTCCTTTGCCAAGACCATCATATACAGTATCTGTCTGGTCACCATTTGTAACAATAGTATCATTACCAAGAACTCTTACAGGTGCATAAATTATAAGACTTGGATCTTCAAGCTTAGATGGATCAAATGCCTCTGTGCGAATTCCTTCACCCTCTGTTACGAAGATACGGTTTCTGCTGTTTGAGCTTCTACCCATAATAAAATATGCAGTAACAGCTTTTTTACCGTCAGCAGACTTACCGATTACTATACCTCTTCCAGGGTAAGCATTCTCTCTTAATTCCTGCTCCAATGATAACATTTTCATACTTAATATATCCTCCTTAAAGTTATTAGTCTCCATCGTTTGTCACATTTCCATCGCCTGTTATATCTATAGGGTTACCCAATAGCGTAGGCTCAGGCTTAACTATTGCCTGAAAGAAATCTTTAAATACTGCCAGATATTCTCTCACATCGCGCACTGACTGTCCACTATATCTTGTATTTGCAGCCGCAACTCCATATGCATCAACTCCAAGCTTATTTGCAACATACACAGCTCTGTACAAATGATAGCTCTGTGTCACAACAACCATTTTCTTAACTCCAAAAATCTCCTTGGCACGATACATACTCTCGTAGGTTGAAAAGCCTGCATGGTCCATAAATATATCCTCGGCAGGTACACCCTTTGATATGGCGTATTCTTTCATAACCTTAACTTCATTATAATACTCTCCGCCATGGTCACCACTCATAATTATCTTAGGCGCACATCCGGCAAAATATAGCTCTATTGCCTTATCCAGTCTGTCCTTAAGCATAGGACTAGGTGTATCACCATTCACAACCGATGCACCAAGCACTAGAATTACGTCAACATCCTCCATCTCAGAAGCTTTATCCTCCCTGATAAGGCGGTTCTTTACACTCAGCCTCACATAAAGGTTGATGCCGACAAGTCCCATGGCAACAAATAGTACCATAATTACACAAAATATTCCAATACCCAAAAGAGTTTTACTTATACTCTTCTTTTTCTTTTTACTGTTTTTATTATCATTTTTCATAATTTAAAGCTCTGTCTTATCTACATAGTCATATCTAAATACCATAACTGATAAAGGTGCAATCTTAAGACTTAATGCATACTTCATTCTGTCGCAAGGACGGTCTATTGCCTTAACTGTACCATTAACTCTTCCCATGCCTCCGAACTCCTCAGCATCAGAGTTAAGTATCTCCTCGTATTTTGTAAGACATGGTGCTCCTACAAGATGTCCTGTACGCTCAACCGGTACAAAGTTACATACAAACATAAGCTGGTCCTTAGCAGTCTTTCCTCTTCTTATAAATGCTATGATACCCTCTTCTGCATCATCACATTTTATCCACTCAAAGCCCATAGTCTCATTATCATTGAAATACAAGGCATCATACTTAGTATACATATGATTTAACGCCTTTACAAAATTCTGCATCTGTCTGTGAAGCGGCTTGTCAAGCAAGAACCAGTCAAGACTTCTCGCCTCGCTCCACTCTCTTAGCTGTGCAAACTCCTGTCCCATGAACAAGAGCTTCTTGCCCGGATGTCCAAACATAAATCCGTAAGCTGTTCTCAAGTTTGCGAACTTATCTACCTCATATCCCGGCATCTTGTTAATCATAGAGCATTTTAAGTGAACTACCTCATCGTGTGATATTACAAGCACATAGTTCTCAGCGTATGTGTAGGTAAGGCTGAAGGTAAGTCTGTTATGGTTAAATGCTCTGAAATACGGATCAAGCTTCATATACTCTAAGAAATCATTCATCCATCCCATGTTCCATTTGAAGAGGAAACCAAGTCCCTTAAGAGACGCAGGTGCAGTTACACCAGCCCACGCAGTTGATTCCTCGGCTATAAGATAAGCTCCGGGATTTCGTTCCTCCATAACTGTGTTTATATTCTGAAGCAATGCGATTGCGTCATAGTTCTCATTGCCACCATCCTTATTAGGAAGCCACTGTCCGCTCTGCTTACCATAGTCAAGATACAGCATAGATGCAACCGCATCAACTCTGAGTGCATCTATATGGAACTTCTCAACCCAGAACAAAGCATTTGAGGTAAGGAAGTTAGCCACCTCTGTTCTGCCGTAGTCAAATATATATGTTCCCCAATCCGGATGCTCTCCTCGTCTTGAGTCTGGGTGCTCATATAATGGCATACCGTCAAATCTTCCAAGTCCATGTGCATCTCTAGGAAAATGTGCAGGAACCCAGTCAAGGATAACGCTTATTCCAAGTGAATGCATATGGTCTACAAAATACATGAAGTCCTCAGGTGCTCCGTATCTGCTTGTAGGTGCATAGTAATTAGTTACCTGATAGCCCCATGAGCCATCAAATGGATATTCTGCAATACCCATAAGCTCTATATGTGTATATCCCATATCTACCAGATACTCGCCTAACATCTCGGCAAGGTCACGATAGTTATAGAAACCAAAGTCTGAATCCTCGATTGCCTTCTTCCATGAACCAAGATGACACTCATATATTGACATAGGCTTCTTGATTCTGTCCACACGCTTTATCTTATTTCTCGCTGTAACCCATGCAGCATCCTTCCACTTATACACACCAAGGTCAGCAACTATATTGGCATTATCAGGTCTTACCTGTGCATAGTTGCCATATGGATCTGCCTTGTATAATATATCACCATTTCTGGTTAAAATCTGGAACTTATAAACTGCTCCCGGCTTTACATCCGGAATGAAAAGCTCGTATATACCTGATGAAGCCTGCAACTGCATAGGATTGAGTGCTCCATCCCACATATTAAAATCACCGACTACACTTACTCTTCTGGCATTAGGAGCCCACACTGCAAAATAAGTTCCCTTTACGCCATTGATTGTCATAGGATGTGCGCCAAGCTTCTCATAGATATCATAATTCTTACCCTCTGCGAAAAGATACACATCATAGTCAGTTATCTGTGACTCAAAGGAATAACAGTCAGCGGTAGTAACAGTTGTACCATCCTGATATTTAGTCTGTATCTTATACTGATTGTTCTTATACTTCTTATTCTCAAAATAAATTCCATAAAAGTCATCAGCAAGCTCCTCCATATGTACAGGGCTCTTGCCTGATGCACTTGTCACACATACGCTCTCAGCATGAGGTCTGTATGCGGTTATAACCTGCCCATCCCCATAATCATGAATTCCAAGCAGATGCTTAGGTGCGTTGAGTTGTCCCCTTACCAGCTCATCATAGAGCACCCAGTTTACCCAGTTCTCCAATCTCTTGTTCATAGAATACCTCCATCCATAAATATTTTAAAATCTGTGTGGTCTGCCACGAAATATTATAAATCCACGAATTAAAACCATTATCAGTATCATTATAAATACAAGTGCTATATATGATAACGCAAGAAATCTTGCATACTCAGGAAGAAGCAGTGTTTTAAGAACGTCTCCGTCAGCAAAATATCCGTAATCCTCCTTAAGCACCATATTCCTTATACCCGAAAGCAAAGGCTTATCGGAACGCATAATGATAAGTGCCTCCAACGATGTGACGAGCACTGCCAATGCACTTCCATATAAGAATGGCTTATACAATCTGCACTTCGATAATACAATAAAGCAATAGATACCCGTTATAAGGCTGATTATCGCGAAAATGTAAGCAGCCCTGTAATATGCCTTCAAATGATTAAGCTTGTCCACGTTTGCCTTATCTACTGTATATCCTGAAACTTCATATCCTTTTTCCCAAAATGATGAAAAATCATCTGCAAGCTGTTCATAGCTCACCTTCAACTCAAAATCCGACATTCCCGAAACCTCAGTCTGACTTACAGAACTATGGTTAAGGGTAAATGTATATATACTCTTGTTTTTGACCAAAACAACAAGTGCCATGCTGAGTATAAATACCATAACACATATAGTTGCCAAAAACTCATACTTCTTATATTTATCCATAGTTATTACCATACTTTAATCATAAAATCATACTTAGTCATTGTACCATTTATGGCTGATTCTGTAAAGAAATAATACTTGCCATACTTTTTTACATAGACTATAATTAATGGTAGTATTTTACGAAATGGGGGGACAATATGGCAGCAAATAATCTTGTCAGCGGAAATGATGTGGCAACCTTTGTCTTAGAGACTGATGCGCCATATAATATATTGGATTTTGACCAGGGATTATGCATTATGACAGGCTACTCTCCCCGCGAATTATCCAAGAAAATATGTACATTAGATAATCTTCTCTATGTTGAGGATTTCGCAGAAACTATAGCATCTATTAATTATCAGCTCAGTATATCCAACTTAGTTAGTGTACAACATAGAATAGTAGCCAAAAATGGTCAGATATTGACAGTTTTGTGCAGCGGTCAGGCTTTTTCATTAAATGACGGCAGAGATGTCTTGCAGTGCGTTTTCACGGATATCACTAATCTGGAGAATGCAGCAAATGAGACTGCACAGGCAAAGACTGACCTTGAGATATTTGCAAACACCGTTCCAAGTGGTGTAAGTAAACATATATTAGATAACAATCTGTCACTTATATGGGCGAATAATTACTTTTTTGATATGTGTGGCTACACAGAGAAAACCTTCAGCGATACACACGGTAAGAATACACTCTCCCTTGTATACGGAGAGGATTTATCTGTTGTCATAGATGCTTTAGCTGACTTAACCGAGGATTCCGACTCAAAGATAGTTAATTTCCGAATTAAATGTGCGGATAAGAGTATCAAATGGGTTAATGCAGTCTTGGCAAGAGCAGGCGAGATGTCAGGTAACTTTCCTGTTGTGAACCTCGTTATGTCAGACATTACCAACCTTAAGATTGCAGAGATGAAGGCTATGCTTGAGGAGCAGAAATACCTCATTATCTCTGACATATCAGAGGAGCTTCCATATGAATATGATATTGCAGAGGATGTAATCACATTTGCAGAGAAGTTCAATCACATATTTGAGGGTGAAGCTATTATTGCAAACCCTGCCAAGACAATGGCAGATACAGGCTTAGTATCTAATGATACCAAGGAAGCCCTAGAGGAGCTCTTCTACCTCGCAAAGGCTGGAACTGAATATCACTCAACAGAATTCAAATTAAAAACAAAGAGCAGTGGATATCAGTGGTACTTCTCCACCTTCTCAACTATCTATGATGAGAATAATATTCCACTCCGCGTTGTTGGTCTGTTAAGGAATATTCACACGCAGAAGATTGAACAGCAGCAGCTTCTATCCCGTGCTGAGAGAGACCAGATGACGGGCTTATATAACAAGGTAACTACCGAGACAAAGATTAAATCGCAGCTTCGTGAGCTTAACGGAAACAGCGACAGCGTACTTATGCTCATAGATATTGATGATTTCAAGAATATAAATGATACATACGGACACCTCAAGGGTGATGAGGTCATAAATGAGGTTGCCAAAGCTATGATGGAATATGATGGTGACTATGGCATATCAGGCAGACTTGGCGGAGACGAATTCTGTATGTACCTGTATAATGTGCTTGATACTACTCTTGCATGTGAGAAAGCTGCCCTTGTAGCAGATAAACTGAAGGAGCTGTACCCCGGCAACGACAAGGAGCCTTGTCGTGTAACCTTAAGTATAGGTATTGCCTCAACAAGCGAACAGATTCCTTATGATGTTCTGTTAGAGAGTGCTGACACAGCACTGTATCAGGCAAAGCTCAATGGCAAGAACTGTTACTACTGTTATCAGGAGGATATGGCAAGAGCTACATACAAGAATAACCGTGGAGAAAAAGATTGTCAGGAGAATGACAATCTTATTCAGGAGCTGCTTACTATTCTCTTCTCAAGCACAAACACCTACAGTGCCATTGAAAAATCCCTCTCCATGATTGGACAGTCCTACGATATTGACAAGATAAGTGTGTGGGAATATGGCTTCAACGATAACTTTGTTGACTGCACACACCAGTGGTGCAAGACTGGAATCGAGAGCGACAGAAAAATCCGTCAGCACACACCTGCTGCAATATTTGAGGAGTTAGACTCAATCGGAACAGACGGTATTTTCTACGCCTCAGATACCTCACTTATTAAACTGTCCACAGCTTATATGAACCCACAGTCAGAGGGTATTCACAGACTATTGCAGTCACAGATTGTATTAAATGGTCGTGTCATAGGTTACATAGGTTTCTACTCCATGCAGCCAAATGTCTCATGGTCAACCTCGGATATCAATCATTTTAAACTGTTATTCAAGGTTATCGGTGAGGCGATATGTGCAAAGCAGAATCAGAAGAATATCTCACAGCTTCGTGATGATACAATTAACGCATTTAATACAGTACAGACGCCAATTATAATAGTTGACCGTGACACCTACGACATAATGTATTTTAATGATGCCACACATGACTATTATCCTGATATATCTCTTAAAGACAAATGCTACAACTGTCTTTCACAGGAAAACAGTCCATGCAGTGACTGTCCACTTCATAGAATGACTGACGGACAGACATTAAAGTATTGCAGACATAACAATATAATCAACGATACACTAGACATATATATGTCACCTATCAAATGGAGCACAGGCCGTAATTCATTTATGCTTACCTCGTCTGAGCACAAGCAAACCAAGGCGGAGAAGCTCCAGAAGGAATTAGACCAGAACATCAACATAGAAAAGAGAATAACCGAAGCTTCCTACAGGGATATAATCACCGGCTATGGCAATTTCGAGAAGTTCAAGGTTGACGCTACAGATATACTTAACAACAACCCTGATACAGACTATGTAATGTTCTACTTTAACATCAAGAACTTTAAGTATATTAACGAAACCTATGGTCACGCTATAGGAGACAGAACACTTAAGGTTGTTGCTGATGTCCTTAGCAAATACACAGGAAGCGGCGAGGCATTTGCAAGAATAATAGGGGACACCTACATAATGCTTATACGCAACAAGGGAAATAACAGCTTCATGGACACCCTTGCCAATATAAGGAATGAGGTTCACGATGCATGTACATCTGTTCAGGACAGATTCCTTATAGACTTTATTACCGGAATCCTCATAATTGACGAGAACATGCATTCATACACAATCAACAAGCTTGTTGACAGGGCAATGATGTCTGGTAAGTCGATTAAGCCTGAATCAGGAACTACATTCGCATTTTATGATGACGAATATCACAAGCAGGTATTAAATGAGGCACAGATTGAAAACAGTATGCATGGAGCTTTAGAAAATCACGAATTCTGTGCATATGTACAGCCGAAGTTCGACATAGAGAACAAGCGGTTAGTTGGCGGTGAGATGCTCGTCAGATGGCTGTCCCCTTCAAAGGGCTTCCTCGAACCGGCTGCATTTATACCATCATTTGAGAAGAACGGTTTTATCTACAACATAGATTACTTTATGTTAGAGGAAGCATGCAAATCCCTAAGGCGATATTTAGACTCCGACATAAATGTACTGCCATTCTCAGTAAACCTGTCACGAATAACCCTGTCACGTCCTGATTTCCTAAGCAGGGTTCAGGACATAGTTGAGAGATATTATATCCCTCATCACTACATAGAGTTTGAGATAACAGAGAGTATCCTGTCTGAGAATTATGCCAAAATGCTTGAGGTTCTTAAGAAATTAAAGTCGATGGATTTCAGCATAAGCATGGACGATTTTGGAACAGGCTACTCATCACTTACCCTTCTTCGTGATTTGCCAATCGATATAATAAAGCTTGACCATGATTTCCTGTCACGCTCGGCGACAAGCGACAAGAACGCCGCAACTATTCTAAAGAGCATTATAGATATGGCGCGTGCCTTAGATATAAAGACAGTGAGTGAGGGCATTGAAACAGATGACCAGCTTGACTTACTTAAGTCCATAAGCTGTGAGATAGGTCAGGGATTCATCTTCTCAAAACCTATGCCTATAGATGATTACGACAAGATGATTAAAGAGAACTCTGAAAACTAAATTTTTTGCTAAGTTTTACTAAGTTTTTTCAAAAACCTATTGACAGCAAAATATGAATTTGCTATCCTAAATGTTGCGTGCGTGATTGCACGAAAATGATAATTCGCACTGGTCCGGTATATCTAGTGGTGTGGGTATACTGTTCGTGTCTTGACCTAGGTGATGATATTATAGAAACTAAGAATATTGATTATGATTATGGAGGTGTCTGATTTGGCTAATATCAAATCTGCAAAGAAGAGAGTTCTCGTTATCGAGACAAAAACTTTAAGAAACAAGATGATTAAATCTAAGATTAAGACTTTGATTAAGAACGTTGAGAGCGCTATCGAGAGTGGCAACAAGGCAGACGCAGAGGCAGCACTTAAGGTTGCTACATCAGAAATCAGCAAGGCTGCATCTAAGGGTATCTACCACAAGAACAATGCAGGAAGAAAGGTTTCTCGTTTAACACTTGCTGTAAACAAGATGGCTTAATCCAATTTTATTCCTATAAAAAAGAGTGGATAGTTTTTCTATCCACTCTTTTTTATATTATTACTCCTGTAATAGCTGTACAATCAAAAGCTCAACAGCCATGTTATCCTTAAGTGCCCCTGTTTTTATCTTGGTATCTGCCTCCTGACACCAGCCAACACGTTGAAGTAACTGGTGGTAGGTATAGCCATCACATTGCTGCACATATTTCTTCACAACAAATGGAGGTAATCTTAGAAGTGATGCAATCTGACTGTTATTATGATTCTGCTCTATTGAAAGCTTCGTCTTAAGTAGCAGATTAAATTGTCTTGTAATAAGAAATAATATTCTCATCGCAGGTTCACGAAGCTGAAGCAAATCATCATATAAATGCATCGTCTTATCCTTATCTCTCTTAGATAGTGCCTCCATCATATCGAAGATTTTACCCTCAACCTGATTCACAGACAACACATCCACATCTGCCACAGTGACTTTCCCTGACTCCAAGCAGTAGCCTTTAAGCTTCTCTGCCTCATTGACAAGAAGCCACATATCCATGCCAACACTCTCTATCAGCCTGTACACAGCAGCATCCTCTATCTGTATACCATCGCCAACAAATAATGACTTAACCCACACAAGCAGCGTTTTCTCGTCAGGTGTATCAAAGGTAGCCACCGTTCCAGACTTGGCAACCATCTTGTACAATCTGTTTCTCTTATCAACAACCGATTCAGCAAATATAATAACTGTAGTGTCAGGAAGCTTTTCAAGCACTTCCTCCATCTCAGCATTACCTTTTTTGAAGAAATCACTGTCACACACTAACACTACTCTTCTATCTGCAAAAAAAGGCATCGTAGAGGCAAACTCCCCTATACTTGAAGGCTTGGCACTCTCACCCTTATACACCACATAATTCATAGTGTCATCAGTATCCGTAAGCGCTGACACAAGCTTATCCTTATACTGCTCCAGCAGATATTTTTCTGAGCCGCACAACAGATAAATATTAGAATACTCACCTGTTTCGATATGCTTATTAATTATACTCATTCCATTTGCATCTGCCATATCTGCCTCCAAATCTGCCATAACATCTATATATACTCACAAAATTGTAGCATATTTGGTATTGGAAAACAACCGTCATACATCACCTTGCCAAACAACTGTGCTCTGTTGTATATTTAGAATAATAAATTCAAAGAATTGGGGAATGATTATGAATTACGCATTTACGAATTGTAAAATTCTTGACGGAACAAAAGACATGCAGATTCAGACCGGTCTTAGTATTCTGGTGCAGGACGGCAAAATAACAGACATTGTACCTGATACAACCGAGCTTAGCAATTACAAAGTTATTGATTTGCAAGGACATTATATCCTTCCGGGGCTTATTAATATGCACGTTCATCTTGCCGGAAATGGCAAGCCACAGAAAAAGCAACGCGATAACGAGAAGCTCGTACACAGCATTATGAGTTCATCCCTCACAAGAGCAATCGCTTATAAGATGGTTTCTGATTTTGCTAAAGACGAGCTGTTAAGTGGTGTCACAACAATACGAACCGTCGGAGGATTAGGTAACTTCGACACACGTCTGCGCGACGAAATTGAAGCCGGCAAAAAGACAGGTCCTCGTATTCTGGCAGCCAATCAGGGAATTTCTGTTCCAAAAGGTCACATGGCTGGCTCTGTTGCCATTGCAGCAGCCAATATTACCGAAGCCCTTAACCACCTCGAACAGTCCAAGCGAGAAAATGTCGATTTAATCAAGCTTATGATTACCGGTGGTGTATTGGATGCAAAGGAAAAGGGTGTTCCGGGAGAGCTCAAAATGTCACCGGACATGGTACATGCTGTCTGTGAGAAGGCACATGCTGATGGCTACATAGTTTCAGCACATGTCGAATCCCCTGAGGGTGTCCGTGTTGCTTTAGAAAATGGAGTTGATTCCATCGAACATGGTGCAAAGCTTGACGATGATATGATAAAGCTTTTCAAGGAGCGCGGTGCTTTCCTGTGTACTACAATATCACCAGCTCTTCCATACGCTTTATTTGACCGTTCCATCTCAAATGCATCAGAGGTGGAACAATACAATGGAAATGTTGTATTTGAAGGAATCGTAGACTGCTCTAAGGCAGCCTTAGCTAACGATATTCCTGTTGTTTTAGGAAATGACGTTGGCTGTCCTTGGATTACGCAATACGATTTCTGGCGTGAGCTGTATTACTTCCACAAATATGTTGGTGTTTCCAATTCCTTTGCAATCTATACTGCAACAAAGAGAAGTGCAGAGCTTGCTGGAATTGGTGCAATTACAGGCTCTATTGAAGCCGGAAAATATGCAGATATGATTGTAACCTCCGAAAATCCACTCGAGAATTTACAGGCACTTAGAAATCTTAATATGGTTATAGCCAAAGGAACAATCATTGAGCATCCAAGGATTAAAAAGAAAAAGCAGGTAGAAGCAGAGCTCGACAAGTTTCTATAATAAAAATCTTGGGAGTTTTTTAGCTCCCAAGATTTTTTATTCCAAAAGCAAATCGTCCACCTCTACCTCAAATGGAAGCTTGCCAAGTATATCCTTCTCTATATCAATTCCCGGATATACCTCTATCAATTTCAGTCCACAATCCGCTAACTCAAATACGCATCTCTCAGTAACATAGATAACTCGCTGTCCGTTAGCCTTTGCACGCTTCGCAGAAAAACTGATGCTCTTCACATTATCTACAAATTTGGAGATAGCTCCCTCATTCTTGATTGACACCTTACCGTTCTTCTCTTCCACACTCAATCCCTTTGTATTAAATGTCAGGCAAAATACAACTGTAGACGTTTTTGCTGTAATATTAGCAAAGCCTCCGACACCAGCAAATGCTCCCGGTCCATTATGGGCATTCACATTTCCATATCTGTCAACCTCTATGCCTCCCATAAAACATATATCAAGTCCGCCATTATTATATAAATCAAACTGGTTTGCCATATCATAGATGGAATCTGCACCGATTACCGCTCCAAATACCTTTCCTGAGGCAGGGAAGCCACCGACACCTCCGGACTCAACCGTAAGTGTAATTTTATCAAGCATTCCATTTTCTCTTGCATACTTGGAGACTGTCTCCGGAATTCCCACACCTATATTAACTATATCATCCGGCTGTAATTCCTGTGCAGCCCGTTTTCCAATTATCTCAGCACTTGCATTTATAACGCTTTTGGTCATAGTACGTTTTTCGAGCATTTCTGCCCAGTCCTGCCACTGTGAATAAGGAATCTCAAAACTACCCGTAAGTGACTCATATGCCGCATGACGTGGCTCTGGCACTACCTCTACAATCGCATCCACAAGACAGCCCGGTATAATAGTGCTGTGAGGTCTCGATGGACGAACTACAAGTCTGTCCACCTGAACGATAACCTTACCGCCATTTGCCTTAACTGCCTGACATATGGACAACGCATCACCCGCTGTAAACATATCATCAAAGGATATATTTCCCTTATAGTCTGCTGCTGTTCCTTTAATAAGTGCGACGTTTATCTTAGGCAATTTATAATACAGGAATTCCTCTCCATCAAGCTCCACATACTTGACAAGTGAATCATCCTTAGAGATAGAATTAATTCCCGGTCCCTCTAATCTTGGATCTACAAAGATATCAAGTCCAACCTTAGATAACGCACCCGGAAGTCCGCCTGCCTGTGCACGAATAGCATGTGATATACAGCCAAGCGGAAGATTATATGCCTCGAATTTATCCTCAAGGACAAGTCTCTTCGTGCTGTACATTGCACCAAAATGTCCACATATTATCTTATCAACTGCTCCCTCTCTGATATAACACTCCGCAGCCTTATTCTCATCCCACGCACCAAATCCGGCACTTGAAATCTCTGTAAGATGCTTTGGTGAACCTGTCTTTTTATATCTATCATATAGTGCCTCATGCAGTTCAACCGGATTGTCTATACCCAGAAATGAATTTAACGCAATTACATCTCCATCTTCTATTAATCCCACTGCTTCATCGGCTGTCATTATCTTGTACATGAACCCTTCCTCTTCTTCTGTATAATCATTATTCTCGCTAAGAACTTATACTTATGTACCTAAGCATTATTAGTAATAGATTATCATAGAATATATTCCTTTTCAATGTTCAATAATAATATATGTGCGATATTCACCCATTCAATTCCTTTTCAATTTCTTCAATTGTAGGCATTGAACTTTTATAATCTTCTGGCATCAAATTATTTAATTCATATTCAGATATACCTACAGGCACATTAATTGCACTGGTTGCATACTGTGCTAGTACATTATCTTTTGTTTTACATATCAACAAACCTAG
>CAVELH010000044.1:0-14956 GCA_963616385.1 bacterium
GTAACTATTGTAGCAAATGCAAAGACATTTTCGATGCTTCCACAGTTCTTTGATATTAATCCAGGTGTAAAGACACTTGTTGTCAAGGAGGGTGGCACGCTAAGTCTTGGAGCTCATACACTCAGCTTTGTTATGGCACCTATGGTGCATTGGCCTGAGGTTATGGTTACTTATGAGACAAGCGAGAAGATATTGTTCTCAGCAGATGGCTTTGGCAAGTTTGGTGCACTTGATTGTGAGGATGATGACTGGGCTTGTGAGGCGAGAAGATATTATTTCAATATAGTAGGAAAATATGGAGCACCTGTGCAGGGCTTACTTAAAAAGGCAGCAGCACTTGATATACAGACAATATGTCCATTACACGGACCTGTCCTTAAGGAAAATCTTGGGTATTATATAGGACTGTATGATACATGGAGCAGCTACACACCAGAGGATAAAGGTGTATTTATAGCGTGTGCATCTATACATGGCAACACAATGGTTGCTGCACAGAAATTGGCAGAGATATTAAAAGCAAAGGGCGAAGAAAAGGTTGTAGTAAGTGATATATGCCGTGAGGATATAGCGGAGTGCGTGGAGGATGCATTTAGATATGACAGAATGGTGCTTGCTGCATCAAGCTATGATGGCGGAGTATTTCTTCCTATGCATGATTTCCTTACTCATCTTAAGGCAAAAGCCTTCCAGAAGAGAACAGTGGGAATAATTGAGAATGGCTCATGGGCTCCTACTGCGGCAAAGACGATGAAGGATTTGCTTGCCCAGATGCAGAAAATAGAAATTATAGAGCCTGCTGTTACAATCAGGACAACTATGAAGGAAGCGGACATACAGGGACTTGAGAAGCTGGCAGATGAGCTTGTTAAGCTTGGTCAGCTTGGTCAGCATAATTAGGTCAATAGCTTAAGTACATTAAATAATATAATAAAATCGCAAATACAATAATTAAAGTAAGTAAAACGTGACAAAATCATATCTTTTTTCGAAAATAAAACAAAGCATTGAGAAGTTACATTTATATTTGCTATAGTTTTATTCAGGGGAATTGCAAATAGCGGTATATGGTTAGGAGGTTTTGTCATGGGTAACGGAATAAATGATAAACCCGTAATAGGGCTTGTTCCATTGGTGGATGATGAGAGAGAAAGTCTTTGGATGCTTCCGGGATATATGGATGGTGTTATAGCGGCAGGTGGCACGCCTATAATGCTTCCATTAACATCGGACACCTCGTTGATTGAACAATTTGTTGATATGTGCGATGGCTTTTTGCTGACGGGCGGACAGGACGTGTCGCCTGCCATATATGGGGTTGAGAGAGCACCTTATTGTGGAGTCAGCTGCAAAAAGCGTGATGAGATGGAAGGGACAATCCTGAGAAAGGCAATAAAGAAGGATAAAGCAATTCTCGGAATATGCAGAGGAATACAATTTATGAATGCGTATCTGGGTGGAACTTTGTATCAGGATATAAACTGTGAATATGATACAGACCTTGAACATCACCAGACACCTCCTTATGATGTTCCTGTACATGAAGTGGAGCTTATTAAGGGTAAACCTCTATATAGAGTGCTAAAGATTGACAGGCTTAGTGTAAACAGTTACCATCATCAATGTGTGAAGGAGGTGGCTCCTTGCATGAAGGTTATGGCTAAGGCAACTGATGGACTTGTCGAGGCGATATATATGCCGGGTAAGAGATTTATGTGGGGAGTGCAGTGGCATCCTGAGTTCTCTTACAAGGTGGATGATAATAGTATGAAGATATTTGAAGCATTTGTGGATGGATGCAAAATATGAAGCTTGTATTTTCTGACGCAGACACATATGGGTAACAAAAAAGCGCCGTATTGCTACGACGCTTTTATCTTGCTCGGAAGATAGAGCAAGGAAACAACTTTCTATTAATTGTTATGCTTTTTCCTTCCGCTGACAACTGTTGTGCCGATGGCTGCACCGCTGCTGACAAACAGCAGGGCAATCAACAAAGCAAGGTTACTTGTATCACCAGTCTGCGGACTATTTTTGGAAGAATTGATATTAACTGTCTTAGCGTTAACAGTGAATTTTGCCGTTGCTGTTCCGCTTTGAGATATAATGCTGAGTGTATGCTCACCTGCGGAGAGTGTTGCAACATAGTCTGCGTTAAGAGTAACGACTGTACTGCCTGCCTTTACAGTATAGCTTTTTTCGTCAAGGGTTTTGCTGTCAAGCTCTACACGGATAAAGTCTGCAAATGCGGCATTGGATGTAAAGGACAAATTCTTTTTTTCGCCCTGCATTGCAGTTGCACCATCTCCGGCGATGATACTCGGAGCCAGCTTTGCTATTATAGTGTCAGTTTCCTTGATGTTCTTTGTGCCTGCTTCATCGCTGAAATACTTATCACAACCGTTACAATGCCAATACTCGATATTGCCAAGCTCAGCAGCGGTAGCCGCCTGTGCATCATGGTGTACCAGGTCAGAGTGATTATTCGGATTAAGCTCACCGTAAGGTTCTCTGCAGATATCACAGATTGCTTTATACTTGCAGGTCGCTTTACCTCCGGTGTGGCTGTTTAAGATTGTAACGCTTTTTTCCGATTTGATTGCAAAGCCGTCTGCCGTTTCCGCACTTACCATTACCTTAAAGACATTTTCTTCTGCAGGATAGCTGGAAGAACCAAGTTCAACCATATAATAGCCATTTTCAAGCGTTGCGCTAAGGTCACCACCAAGTTTTTCAAACTCGTAGCTTGTGGTAATGAGTTTGCATCCATCTGGAAGTGTAATGCCAAAGGTATAATCCTGCGTCCGGCAAACCTTGTCTGCACCGTTAATCGCAATTGCAGGAATGGACTTTTTCACTGTTTCAAAGTTACAATTGCCGCATGTTTGCCAATACTGTCCGTTTTCACTCTGCCAGGAAAGAACATGCCCCTTTGCTGGTATAGTACCTTTGCATATCGAGCAGACCGCTGAATCAGTACAGGTGGGTTGAGCAGAATTGCCTGCATGGTCACATTTCAACCACTTAGCCATCACTATCGTATTTTCGTTGATAGATACGGAAAAATCAAATTGTGTTTCACCGACATACCAGCCCTTAAAGATGTATCCGGCCTTTTCTGGGTCAGCAGGTTTGACAGCAGGTACATTTCGTACCTTCTGCTCTTTAACAGGGGTTCCGCCGTCGGAATCAAAAGATACGGTGAATATATCAAAAGACAATGGCGATGTACCGCAGTTTTCGATTGAACCACCGGAAATGGCAATAATCGCTGCATCGCTTTCACCATATATCGCATTGCCGGAGCCACCCTCATCGACGGTACAATCCTTAATGGTGCCGCCTGTCATAGAGAAACTGCCGTCCCTGTATATGTTCACCGCACCGCCGCGGTTGGCAGAACAATTTTCAATCGTTCCTCCATTCATTACAAAGGAAGACTTTTGCTTTACAAATATTGCACCAGCATCATCATAGGCTCTGCAACCGCTGATGGTACCACCATTCATAATAAAGGTGCAACCCTTACCGATATCCACCGCACCGCCGTCATCACCAGCTTTGCAATTTGTAATGGCTCCTCCGTTCATCACAAATTTTCCGTATATATTGACTTCTCCGGAACCTCCGGATGAGATATCCACTGCACCGCCGTCACCATCTTCATCCGTGCAGTTTATGATGGTGCCACTTTCTAAGGTTAGAGTACCGCCGTAGATAGCGAAGCCGCAGCTCCTATTCTGACCATCGATTTTACCGCCGGTGCCGCTGTCTTTTATTGTCAGATTTCCGTTATAATACACGTTGAACATGTTAAAATTCGTGCCACTGCTCGTCAAAGTATAACCATTCAAGTCTAATGTTACGGTGTGAGAAATGATAAAACAGCCGCTAAACTCGATATTTTCGCCTAGTTTGATTTCTGTACGGGTTTCATCATTAAGTGCTGTATTAAGCTCTGACTCACTTCTGATTAATGTTTCGCCGCTCAGCACCATTGGGATTGCATCGGGCTGTGCTTCAAAGGATTCCTCATTAGGCTGTTCTTCGCTCTCCTCGCATTTCGGCTCTGCGTCATTCACGGGTTCACTGCACATCCCGCAGTTTTCAGGCAAAGCACCCTCCACTCCGCAAACGGGACACGCTACATCCATACTTTCCACCGTGCAAGCAGTCTCACAAGTGCATACAGGCGATTCTTCTGCTGCACCTTCGGCAAAAGCCGTGGTTGGCACAAGGTATAGCACCATACACAGAGCGAGCAGGATACTGAATAATTGTTTTCTCATTTTGTTACCTCCGTTTGGCTGTCTTTTGACAGCTTAAAGTCATATTTCATTTCCAGCATGGCGAATAACTTATACATAACCTCTGTGGTAATTGCCTTGATATCCAATGACGAAACAAAGGCAAGAACCTTTGCTTGTTCTTCCTCCGGCACCCGGTACACACGCATTGCCGCCGTCAAAAAGCGACTGAGCTTGCGTTCCAACGGAAAATGAATATCGCACTTTCTCGCCATATAGCTGCGCATCAATCCTGCCGTACCGATTTCCATTTCGTAAAAATCACTCTCGGTATCATCGGGGAAATTTACGCCGAAAATCTCCTTCAGCTCCGCCGTGGTATGCAGGTAAATATACTCAGCTGTGTCGGGCAGGGAATAGGCTTCGATGTAGATTTCCCGAAGGTTCTCGTTCAACTCGGTGAGGGTCAGTTGAATTGCCGTTTCCACCGCATAGGCAAAAACAGGCGGCAGCTTGCTGTCTGCAATGCTTCTTGCCACGCCGAACTGGCTATCGAACATCGTTTCGGTCAAATTCAGCAAAATTCTGTCCTTGGTAGGAAACAGATTTAAATAACTTCCTCTTGCAACGCCCGCTTCGTCCACAATCTGACTGACCGATGTAGCTTTATACCCTTGCTCCAAAAAGAGGCGGACGCACACAGTTAATATTTTCCTTTTTGTTTCACTGCTGTCTCTTCGCAAATATACCACCTCTCTTCAAGTGCTTTAGTACACATACTAATAATATTATATTAAGCGCAAAAAGACAAGCGGTATTTGAAACTTTACCTACATAAATTGTATTAGCAATTCGACATTGATGTTTTATCTTATGAAGAAAATTTCATGTTATGACAGATATGTCAAATCAGGACAATATTAAGAACAACTGCCTTACTCATTTTGCAAATACATTCAATGTGCTTAGCGGTAAGACATGGGGAATAGTCAGACTTGGTGAGAGAGTAAATCGTATTGATTAGTAATATGAGTGATAGTGATATGATTTTATCAGTAAAGTGTCAGTCGTTTGGAATATCATGGAATCTTCCAGATAAACCCTCAGTTTTTACAATGTTTATAAATGCGTGAGGATCAACGGAGCGTATAAGTGGAATCAGTTGTCTCTTAGCCTCAGTATTTATGACGGAGTAGATGAGGGTTTTCTCTTTTTCTTCATAACAGCCAATTCCCTGAAAGAGCGTGGCGTCATGGTTTGTAGTCTCGCGGATAAGCTTGTATATCTCTGCTGATTTGTCAGAGATAATAAATAATGTCTCCTTTTTATATCGTTTGTAAAGCATCTGTATAACCTGTGTGCTACAGAACTGATAGATAATGGAGTAGAGTGCTATAGACCAGCCGAACATTGCACCTGCTATAATAAGCATGATGACATTGCCAAGCAGGATATAGTTCCATGCGTCTATGCCCTTTTGCTGTGACATATAAATGCTTATGAAATCCGTTCCACCTGTCGTTGTTCCGACATTCAGGCAGAGAGATATAGCAAATCCATTTAACAGTCCTCCAAATACACTTATCAGAAGAACATCATCCGTAAATACATATGTTGGTAGCATATCTACGAATATACTGGATAAAAATATAGTCAGTATAGAATAAAGCGTAAACTTTTTGCCTATGAATTTGAAACCTATATATATAGGAAGAACATTTAAAATAACATTAAATACGGTATATGGAATGTTGATGTGGAGATACTTGATACCTATCTCCTGTAATAACAATGAAACACCTGAAAAGCCACCAGGAAAAAGCCCCGCTGTTTTGGCAAAGCAACACAGATTCCATGCATAGAGTATGGACGCAAAAATAACTACAATAATACGAAATATCTGATAAAAATGTGGATGCTTAGCGTCAATAGACTGGAACATAAAAATCCCCCCTTTTATATGCAAATCGTATAATGGATAACCCTTTAAGTCAAGATAAAAATATCTGTTTTTACAAACATCTTTTATGGACATTATCTGCAAATGTAATTATAATATGCTTGTTTGCGGATAATGAAAGCTAAAGGAGACGAAGGTACAAAATGACACAGGATTCTTTATTTTTTGGAACGGAGAAAATAAGCAAAATCTTAATTAAAATAGCACCACCTGTAATGCTGGCACAGCTTATTCAGGCTTTATACAATATAGTGGACAGCTTTTTTGTAGGAAAAAATTCTGAGAGCGGGCTTACAGCTCTCTCGATTATATATCCCATACAGTTGCTTATGATAGCGATAGCTGTTGGAACGGGAGTTGGTATAAATACATGTATTGCACATTACATGGGACTTGGCGAGGAAAAAAAGGCAAGGGATATCGCAGGAATAGGAACACCGCTTGCTATTGTTCTGTGGTTTTTGTTTGCGCTTGTGTGCTACATTGCAATGCCTGCATATGCAAGAATGTCAACGGACTCAGTAGAGGTTATAGATAAGGTTATTACATACGGACGAATAGTGTCTGTGTTCAGTATAGGATTATTTGCGGAGAGCATATGGACAAAGGTGCTTCAGGCAGATGGTGACATGAAAACGCCGATGTATGCACAGATATTGGGTGCGATAACGAATATTATATTAGATCCGATACTTATATTTGGTATGTTTCATATTCCTGCTATGGGAATTGCCGGAGCTGCTATAGCTACCGTTGTAGGTCAGATAGCGGCAGCACTTATAGTTATGAAAAGGGGTTACAGGCGTTCACCATCCATAAATGTGTATGGCAGAGGACTTGCAAAGATATATAAGATGGGAATACCGAACATCCTTATGCAGTCGGCATATACATTTTATATACTTGGCTTAAATCTGATACTTGCAGGGTTTTCAGATCAGGCTGTAACAGCACTTGGACTTTATTATAAATGGCAGACGATATTTTTTATTCCGCTCGGCTCCTTGCAGACATGCATTGTGCCGATTTTAAGCTTTAATTATGCGGCTGGAAGCTTCGACAGATGTAAGAAAACCTTGTCAACATCGCTTATATACGGAATGGCACTTATGTTTATAGGAACGCTATGCTTTGAATTTATTCCGGCGCAGATGCTTGGTGTATTTACATCAGACCAGCGTGTAATAGACATTGGAGCATGGGGTTTCCATATTATAGGAGTTGGATTCATCCCGATGGTAACCTCACTTATCTACCCTGTGTTTTTTCAGGCAGTAGGAAAGCCGGTCACAAGCAGCCTGCTGACAGTTGTAAGAACGGTAATTTTGTTTGTGCCGCTTGGATATCTGTTCGCGAAGCTTGGGCTTACATATTTCTGGCTCACCTTCCCTGTTACAGAGGTTTTGACAACAATTACGGGTGCAGTTATGTATAAGAGATTTACCAAAGCGTATGAGATGGAGCATGGAAGTGTAGAGGTAGGTCAGGAGTAAGTTTAAGTTTGTATACATTACACAGGGGATAATTATAGTGTGGGTACTTCTTAGTTCCGCATAAATAGCACTACAAAATAATAAGCATTGAGCATTAACGTATATTATTCGTCCGCTAACGCGTCAAACGCACATCCATGTGCATTGACGCTCGCAAGCCGTCCGTGGCTTGCGTACGCTGGATTGTCGTTTTGCTCAATGCTTTTATTTTGTGTACTAATTATGAGTCACATCGAAGTGCCCACACTATAATCATCTTCTAGCGTAACAATATATCAGCTTATTCCTGACATTCTCCACACCAGCTTACTGCTGATATTTGTATCGGCTAAAAACGAAATAATAAAAGAAAAATCTGGTATAAATTTTGCCGATAATGTGATATACTAAATAAAAGCTTAGTATGTTTTTGATTTATGACGGAGGATGGAAGATGAAATACCTTTCAGTTGTTGAAATAGCAAAGAAATGGAATCTATCAGAGCGTAGTGTTAGAAACTATTGCGCTAAGGGACGAGTGAATGGTGCAATCCTTAATGGTAAGACTTGGAAAATTCCTGAAAATGCAGAAAAACCTGAGCGTTCCAACATGAAGAAAGAACAACCGATTACATTGCTGGAAATTTTGCAGGAACAGAAGCTAGATAAATATTCTGGGGGGATTTATCATAAGACACAGATTGATTTAACATACAACTCTAATCATATTGAGGGTAGCCGTCTGACACATGAGCAGACCAGATATATCTTTGAAACCAATACCATAGGTGTAGAAAAAGAGGCGCTGAATGTGGACGATGTGATTGAAACAGCAAATCATTTTCGTTGTATTGATATGATTATTGATCATGCAAGAGCAACACTGACAGAGCGGTTTATCAAAGAGTTACATTTGACTTTGAAGAGTGGTACCAGTGATTCCCGAAAAGATTGGTTTGCTGTAGGTGATTATAAAAAGATGCCAAACGAAGTAGGTGGAAAGGCTACAGCACTTCCGGAAGAAGTTGCCGATAAAATGAAAAATTTGCTGGCGGAGTATAACGGAAAAGAAGAAAAGGCGTTTGAAGATATATTGGATTTTCATGTGAAATTTGAACGTATTCATCCATTTCAGGACGGAAATGGACGTGTTGGAAGATTGATTATGTTCAAGGAATGTCTGAAATACAATATTGTTCCGTTTATTATTGAGGATAACTTGAAGATGTTTTATTATCGAGGATTGAAAGAATGGAACAACGAAAAAGGATATTTGACAGATACTTGTCTGGCAGCACAGGATAAATATAAAGCATATTTGGATTATTTCAGGATTGCATATTAAAAGTGCCCCATCAGTAAGCCGGTGTAAAGTATTAGGCTGGGGGATAATTATAGGGTGGGTACTTCTTAGTTCCGCATAAATAGCACTACAAAATAATAAGCATTGAGCATTAACGTATATTATTCGTCCGCTAACGCGTCAAACGCACATCCATGTGCATTGACGCTCGCAAGCCGTCCGTGGCTTGCGTACGCTGGATTGTCGTTTTGCTCAATGCTTTTATTTTGTGTACTAATTATGAGTCACATCAAAGTACCCACACTATAATTATTCCCTAGCGTAATATCATACCAGCTTATACCTGACATTCTCCACACCAGATTACCCCTTATATTCCCCAGACTTATGACGCTTGAAGAAATCCCTGGTCTCCTTAACAACAACACCGCTAAGTGCAAATATCGCAATCATGTTAGGAATTGCCATTAAGCCGTTGAAGATATCTGCGATAGTCCATACAGCCTTAACTGTCATGTAAGGTCCGATGAATACTGCTAAGATATATAACCATCTGTAAACCATAATTGACTTATGCTTCTTACCTGCAAGGTACTCAAGACATCTCTCTGAGTAGTAATCCCAGCCAAGTATAGTAGTAAACGCAAAGAATACAAGGCAGAGCATAAGTAAAAATGAAGATATTATATGAGGGATTGGAAGTCCGTTGTTAAATGCATATGTAGTAACTGTTATACCCTCAAGACCATCAACCTCCCATGCACCTGTAAGCACGATAGATAAACCTGTCATTGTACATATAATAATGGTGTCAATAAAAGTACCTGTCATAGAAACAAGTCCCTGACGTACAGGCTCCTTTGTCTGTGCAGCGGCAGCAGCGATAGGTGCTGAACCAAGACCTGACTCATTTGAGAAGATACCTCTTGCTACACCCTTCTGCATAGCAACGATTATAGTACCTACTGCACCACCTGTAACAGCCTTAGGGTTAAATGCACCCTTAAATATTGTTACAAATGCATTCGGAATTTCCCTGTAGTTACATATAAGAAGAATTAAACATAAAATTACATATATAATAGCCATAAATGGAACTACTATCTGTGATACACTTGCAATTCTCTTAAGTCCACCGATAAGTACTAATGCAACACATATACTTAAGATAAGTGATGCGATAACTACTGTCCATGAGTAAGTTCCGATTCCAGGAATCTCAATTGACCATGACTCATTAGGATCAAAGAAGTTACTTACTGCTGAAGAGATACCATTTACCTGTGAAAAAGTACCTATTCCAAAAAGTCCTACGCAGATTCCGAAGAATGCAAATATCTTAGCAAGCCACTTCCACTTTGAACCCATACCCTTTTCTATATAATAGAAAGGTCCGCCAAGGGCGTGATTTTCTTCATCAACTACACGGTACTTAACTGCGAGAAGTCCCTCTGCATACTTCGTAGCCATACCAAAGAATGCTGCGACTATCATCCAAAATAATGCACCAGGACCTCCGGCACCTATAGCTGTAGCAACACCGACGATGTTACCGGTTCCAATAGTTGCAGATAAGGCTGTACATAAAGCTCCGAAGGAGGTTACCTCCCCGGCTCCGCCTTCCTCGTTCTTAATCATCCATTTCAGTGCCAGTGGAAGCTTTCTTATCTGAAGAACTCC
Organism: bacterium; assembly: GCA_963616385.1. Classification (GTDB taxonomy): domain Bacteria; phylum Bacillota; class Clostridia; order Lachnospirales; family Lachnospiraceae; genus Coprococcus_C. The sequence goes on from CAVELH010000044.1 coordinate 10,663, forward strand.
CATGCGGATTGTGAGGAGAATACCACCGGCAAGTATAAGTACCATAAGAGGTGGTCCCCAAACGAAATCATCCACGCTTGTCAAAAAGTTGTTAATAGCGTCCCACATATTCCTCTCCTTTTAAATATAAGTTTTTTCGCGCATTTGTCAGTAAAAACAAACGACTTCTCCATTTTAACTGTTTTTTCACAACTTGGCAACATTTTACTAAAAGTTTTGATAAAATACTAAAAACCTATTGACTTAATAGGAATTATGTGCTAACTTCTTTGTAAACAAAAATACAAATCCTATTTGAAAACTAGGAAATGAAAGGAAGAGTGAATAAAATGGCAAAAATAGCAAAGCAGTTGACAGAGCTTATAGGTAATACTCCATTGTTGGAGCTTAGTAATTATGAGAAGGAAAATGAGCTTAAGGCTAAGATTGTAGCTAAGCTTGAGTATTTCAATCCCCTTGGAAGTGTTAAAGACAGAGTAGCATTTGCCATGATAGAGCAGGGCATAAAAGATGGAAAGATTAACAGCGAGACAGTTATAATCGAGCCTACAAGTGGAAATACAGGTATAGGACTTGCATTTGTATGTGCATCAAAGGGCTTACATCTTATCCTTACAATGCCTGATACAATGAGCGTTGAGAGAAGAAAGATAGTATCTGCGCTTGGTGCTGAGATAGTTCTTACACCGGGACGTGAGGGTATGAAGGGTGCAATCGCTAAGGCAGAGAGCCTTAAAGAGGAATATGGAAATGCATTTATCCCACAGCAGTTTGAGAATGGAGCAAATCCTGAAATACATAAGAAAACTACAGCCGAGGAGATTTGGAGAGACACAGATGGTAATGTAGACATATTTGTTTCTGCTGTAGGAACTGGTGGAACAGTTACAGGTACAGGACTTGGCTTAAAGGAGAAGAATCCTGATGTTAAGGTTGTTGCTGTAGAGCCTGCAACATCACCAGTTTTATCAGGCGGTAAGCCGGGACCACACAAGATACAGGGAATCGGAGCTGGATTTATTCCGGATGTACTTAGAATGGATATCTTAGATGAGATAATACCTGTTGAGAATGATGCGGCATTTGAGACATCAAGAGCTGTAGCACATGCAGACGGAGTATTGGTTGGTATATCATCAGGAGCAGCACTTTATGCGGCAACTGAGCTTGCAAAGAGACCTGAGAACGAGGGAAAGACAATAGTTGTTCTTCTTCCTGACACAGGAGAGAGATATTTATCAACTTCATTATTTATATAGAAGGTAAAGAAATGTACAAAAAGAGGATTATCGCCATTATGCTTGTATTTCTTATAAGTCTTACAGCATGTGGCAAAAAGGATGACGGAATAATAAGAATTACAAATGTATCCTATGATCCGACCAGAGAATTCTATGAGCAGTATAATGAGATATTCGAGCAGTATTATCTTGATACATACGGCGAGAAGGTACAGGTTATACAGTCGCATGGCGGTTCGGGAAGTCAGGCTAGGTCAGTTGTTGAGGGATGTAATGCAGATGTTGTAACGCTTGCATTAGAGCATGACATAACTCTGATAGAGAGAACCGGACTTATAGATAAGGGCTGGATTGATGAATTTGACAAGGAATCAGCACCATATACGTCAACGATAGTGTTCCTTGTAAGAAAAGGTAATCCTAAGCAGATAAAGGATTGGGACGACTTGATAAAGGAAGATGTAGAGGTCATAACACCTGATCCTAAGAGCAGTGGTGGTGCCTGCTGGAACTTCCTTGCGGCACTTAGCTACGCAAGAACCAATTACCCTGATGAGACTGCACAGAATGAATTTTTGGCAGCATTATATAATAATGTATCTGTTATGGATTCAGGTGCGAGAGGTTCAACGACAACCTTTGTCGAGAATAAAAAGGGTGATGTGCTTATAGCATGGGAGAATGAGGCTTTGACAATAGCAGAGTCTTATGAAGATGAGTACGAGATAGTTAATCCTTCGGTAAGCATACTGGCACAGCCTAGCGTTGCGGTAGTTGATGACAACGCAAGGATGAACGGTACTGAGGATGTGAGTGAGAGATACCTGTCATATCTGTATAGCGATGAAGCACAGAGGCTTGCAGCCAATTATGGATACAGACCGTCTGATGATGAGATATTACAGGAATTTGCAGATAAATTTGATTTGTCGATAAAGCTTTACAGCATTGAAGATTACGGTGGATGGGACAATGCCTATGAGCAGTATTTTGATGACGGAGCGTTATTTGACAAGATATACGACTGATAGAGAGAGTTGAGGCTTGTATGAGTTCTAAATACAGAAAAAAAGCAAAAAAGGCGAGAGTTATACCAGGATATCATCTGACACTTGGAGTTGTAATAACAATGTTGTCACTTATAGTTCTTATCCCGCTCGCATCAGTGCTGGTGTATTCACTTAAGATATCACCTTCAGAGTTTATAAAGCTCCTGTGTAAGGACAATGTGAGAAATGCATTTGCAACAAGCATAGGATGTGCGTTTATCGCAGCGATTATTAACACCTTCTTTGGGTTAATAATTGCGTGGACGCTTGTAAAATATGATTTTCCTGGCAAGAGAATATTGGATGGATTTATAGAATTGCCATTTGCTCTTCCAACCGCTGTTGCCGGAATAACATTATCTAAGCTTTACTCTGAGACGGGCTTCTTCGGCAGACAGCTTGCGAAGCTTGGAATAAAGGTGGCATACACTAAGGTAGGACTTGTTATAGCACTTATATTTGTGGGAATACCATTTGTGGTAAGAGCTGTACAGCCTGTGCTTGAAAAAATGGATGGACAGTACGAGGAAGCGGCATTCATGCTTGGTGCTTCACCTAGAAAAACATTTTTGTCAGTTATATTACCGGAGCTTAGACCTGCACTTCTTACGGGATTTGGCCTTGCATTTGCAAGAGGAATCGGAGAGTACGGAAGTGTAATATACATATCAGGCAACAGTGCCAAGGAGCACACACAGGTTATATCATATGTGATTATGCAGAAGCTCAGCTATGTTGATTACGCAAGTGCGACAGCCATAGCGTTGGTAATGCTAATTATATCATTTTTACTGCTGCTGTTCGTGAACATAGTTCAGGCAAAGCAGTCAGCGAGAACAAATCTGTTATAATGGAGGCTGAAGATGAACGAGATTGAAAAGCTTGAAAAATCGAAAAAAAGAGTAAAGTACCTTCTTATAACAGTTACGGTTTTATTTATTGTACTTATGTTAGTTGTACCGCTAATATCAGTTATCAACAATTCTCTGGCAGAGGGCTTTAGCTTCTATATAAAGTCGATAACCACAGAATATGTGAAGAGTGCACTTTTGGTTACACTCCTTGCAACGGTTGTGGCGGTTATAGTAAATACGATATTTGGAATATGTGCAGCTTGGCTTTTGACTAAGTTTTCATTTAAGGGAAAACACATACTTGCGACACTGATAGATATTCCATTTTCGATATCACCAGTAATAGTTGGTCTGTCATACCTGATGACATTTGGCAGGCTCGGATGGTTTTATCCGGTTATAAGAGCAATTAATATGCACTTTGGAACTGATATAAGAATTGCATTTGCAATACCGGGAGTTGTTCTTGCCACAGTATTTGTAACCTTCCCGTTTGTATCAAGGGAGATTATACCTGTGTTAAATGTACAGGGCAAGGACGAGGAGGAAGCCGCAGCGCTGATGGGGGCGAAGGGCTTTACAATTTTCAGAAAAATAACATTACCGCACATGAAGTGGGGACTTATATATGGTATTATTCTTTGTACAGCGAGAGCACTTGGAGAATTTGGTGCAGTAAATGCTTTGTCAAAGACAAGAGGAGAGACATTCACACTTCCACTTGAGATAGATGCCTTATATATGTCGGGAACAAGAACTTCCATAACATCAGCATTTGCGGTATCATCAATACTTGTAATTCTTGCAATCATAATATTATTTGCGAGAAACATAATTGAGCACAGCAGCAGGTTAAAAGAGCCAAAGGGACGTTAGGAGAGAGTGCTATGTATGTTGAAATGAAAAATATATACAAACGATATGGAGATTTCTTAGCATCGGACAACGTAAGCTTTGGTGTGGAAAAGGGAAAACTTGTGGCGTTGCTTGGACCATCGGGAAGTGGAAAGACAACACTTCTAAGGATGATAGCCGGACTTGAGAATCCGAATTCCGGTGATATCTACATAGATGGAAAGAGAGTAAACGATATTCAGGCATCTAAGAGAGGTATAGGATTTGTATTTCAGAGCTATGCACTGTTCAGATA
>CAVELH010000045.1:0-14732 GCA_963616385.1 bacterium
CCTCAAGACTGCCCTCTGTAACCTCGCCAACCTCATAGGTTGCTCCGTTAAAGAATGAAAGTAAATCCTGTCCTACGCCCTCCTGCTTGGAAACAATCTTAGTTGTCTCAAGTGTTGTTGTATAGTCAGCAGCCATAGTGTTATTGTAGCCTGATTCATTAAGGGTTGTACACCATCCACCAGCTACTCCTGCTATTCCTGTGCTGTTAAGAACAAGTATGTTCTTATCATATGAGGTTGCCACTTCCGCAGTTGTATCTCCGTTATCAGCACCCTCTGTTGTGTTATATATCAAATCATCTCTTCCGTCTGCCTCTGTCAATATGCTGTCTCCCACAGTTGTTGCAGGGGAATCGGTTGTACCATCCTTCTTAACAGCAGTTACAAGTATAACTACTCCAAATACCACTATAGCTACACCAAGTATTACAACAGCCGCACGTAAAAACATTGAGAAAAACAGTCCGGCTACACTTTGCTTCTTCATAAAAATGCCTCCAAATATAATCGGTTTATAAGGTTATATGGTAGTATATCAAATTAATGCCGATTTTTCAACATCTGATTAAAATGAGTTCCTATCTAAAATGAGTCCCTACCATATAATCGTTAAAATGACTCCCTGCTTACCAGACGGGCAGCTTCTATTATGGGGGGATGGTTACCATTACGGGACCGTTTTCACTTAGTTGCTCCGAGCAGCGGTACTAAATTCGTGCTGCCGCACTCATTAAGTGCCGGCTGTCGCAAATGTCCCTGCATGGTAACCATCCCCCCATAATAGAAGCTGCCCGTCTGGTAAGCAGGGAGCCATTTTAACGATTACTTGACACAACCCTTAAGCTTGTTATAATTTATCCATAATTTGTTTGTAATAAGTTTTATAAGGAGCACTACATGAAATCAATTATTATCACAGGAGCATCAAGGGGAATTGGTGCAAGCACATCTCTTCTGCTTGCCGAAAAATATGACTACATGGCTATCTGTAGCCACAGCTCTCCCGATGCACTAAACGCCATAAAGACAGAGGTTGAGAAAAAAAATTGCATATGCAGAGCATTTACGGGGGATGTATCTGACTATTCATTTGCCGCAGACCTTGTCTCAAATGTAATTAAAGACGCAGGGCATATAGATGTCCTTATTAACAATGCCGCAATATCAACAGTAGGTCTTTTTACAGATATGAAGCCTGAAGAATGGCACAGGATTATAGATATTAATTTAAACTCACTTTATAATATGTGCCACAATGTCGTTCCACACATGATTCACGAGCACAGCGGACGTATAATCAACATATCATCCGTATGGGGTTTGGTCGGTGCGTCCTGTGAAGTGGCATATTCAGCTACAAAGGGTGCTGTAAACAGCTTTAGCAGGGCACTTGCAAAGGAGCTTGCGCCAAGCCACATTTCCGTAAATGCAATAGCCTTCGGTGCAGTTGACACAAGCATGAATTCTCATTTGTCAGAGGATGAGCTTAACGCTTTATGCGAGGAAATCCCTTACGGAAAAATGGCGACCTCCGAGGAAGCCGCCATGTGTATCGGTCATGTAATTGATATGCCATCATATTTAACCGGTGAGGTTATTAAATTCGATGGTGCATGGATATAATTAATCCTGCTTTTTAAGTCCCTTTAATGCATTGGTTAGCTTGATTGGATTGCCATATCTGAGTGTGGATGAACGGAATATCTTGCCACCTATGATACCCATCAGGACAACCGATGCGTAAAGTATGACTGCTGACAATACAACCTCCCATGTTGCAACAGAACCCATTGCAACTCTGGCAAACATCGCACTATACGAGCTTATAGGGAGATATGAGCATACCTTTATAATGATTCCATCTGTGTTACTTAACTGTGCCAGCACTACAAAATATACTATCATTACTACCATCTGTGCTGTTCCGGCTGTCTTATTCAAATCCTCTATCTTAGATACAAGAGCACCAAGTGCACCATACATAAATGCATAGAGTAAAAATCCTCCAATTCCAAATATAGCAAATGTAACTAATACATTGGCAGGTATATCGAGGAACATCGCAAGTCCGTTACCCCAGTAATCCTTATTAAACTGATATGAGCCAAGGAGACTCAGCCCAACAAGTCCTGTCTGGAATACGGTTGCTATAGCACCCGCAAATACCTTTCCAAATAATATGGCTGTAGATGATGTACTTGTCACAAGTATCTCTATTGAACGGTTGCTCTTCTCATTAGTAACACTTGAAGCAATAGTTGTACCATACATTATGATAAGCATAAATATTATGATTACAAGTATATAGCAGTACCAATAGTTGCTTGCACTGTCCTTACCCAATATCTGTTCATTTACCTGTATTGGCATATAGGACACATCCATGAACTCCTCAATATCAAGATTATTTCTCATACAATAGTCCATCTTAACCATCATACCCATATATTCTGTAAATGTCCCCTGTTCCTCATCAAACATACTCTTATTAAGTACATAGTAATCATAGTCAGTGAGTGAATTAATCGCAAATCCTGCCTCTGCATCTCCAGAGCTTACCATATCACTTACCTCATCCTTGCTGTCACATACAACGAATTTGGCATCATCAAAAAATGTACTAAGCACATCCAAATCTATGTACTTCTCATCTCCGCATATTGCAAGCTGTCTCAAATCGTCATTGTTCTTGTCGCTGCTTACGCTACTGTCACTCTTATTGCCATCCCCCTTTATGCTGTCAGCAATCCTAGGAGCAAACATTATCACAGCAGCCACAATACATGTAAGTATAGTTGATATCATATATGACTTGCTCTTGAAGTAATTATCAAGCTCAAATCTAAGTATTGTCTTTACATTCTTCATAACCTACTTCCCCCCCTTATGAAAAAGTCCTCTTCTTTTACTTCTCGTGTCCTTCTCAGCCAGATTATCTTCTTCCTTAGCAGTTTCTTCTTCCTCTTCACCAACTCTCTCCACAAATATATCATTAAGCGAAGGCTCGTAATCGCCAAAGGTCTTTATCTCTATATTCTCCTGCCTAAGCTTCTCAAGGAAATCCCATGTGTCCGTATTCTCAACCATATTAAGAATAACCTCGTGCTTATTAACGCCAAGCACCTGAACATAATCACCAAACTTATCCCTGCAAATGTCTGCAAGCTCACCCAGCTCCTTATTAGCTGCCGCAAGCACCTTTCTTCCAGCTCCATACTCTGTCTTTATCTCATCAAGATTTCCGGACAACACAACCTCTCCATGATTGATAATAACTATATCCTCACAGAACTCCTCAACATAGCTCATCTGGTGGCTGGAGAATATAACTATTCTTCCTTCATTTATAAGCTCTGTTATTACATCCTTAAGTATCTGTGAATTGACCGGATCAAGTCCGCTGAAAGGCTCATCAAGTATTACAATATCCGGCTCGCCAACTAAGGTTGCTGCAAGCTGAACCTTCTGCTGGTTACCTTTTGATAAGGTATCAAGCTTTCTGTCCGTATATTCTGACACCTGAAGCTTAGCTAACCACTTTTCTGTACTCTTAAGCGCCTGCTTCTTATTCATGCCCCTGAGCATCGCAAGATAAACCATCTGATCCTTAACAATCTTCTTAGGATATAATCCTCTCTCCTCCGGAAGATATCCAACCTGACTTCCATCAGGCACGAATTTCTCTCCATCCAATGTTATCTCACCAGAATTAGCATGAAATACATCCATTATTATTCTTATGGTAGTTGTTTTACCTGCACCATTTCTTCCAAGCAATCCGAGTGCTCTTCCGCCCTCTACCGAGAAGCTTATTCCATGAAGTATCTCTTTTCCCTCAAAGCTTTTCTTTATATCCCTAAGCTCAAGTTTCATAATCCTTTTCCCCCTCACTTATTATTCTTATATAAAATTTATTCCTGCCAGAACAAATCATCCAACGTCTTGCCACACTCCTTACATATCGAAATGCACAGATTAATAGACGGGTTATAGTCACCCTTTTCAATAGCATTTATAGTCTGTCTTGAAACTCCTACCCTCTGTGCCAACTCCTGCTGTGACATATCAAGAGCTGCTCTGGCTGATTTCAAACGAAGATTCTTACCCATATCAAACTCCTATTCTTCATCCGAATCATTTAACTTCTTATCACATATGTCCTTAATTGCAAATGCTATTATAATTGCAACAATGAACACCATACATATAATATTCACACATCTAATCCCAAGCCTTCCAGCCTCTATAAGTTCTCTTCCATCCTTAATTGCAGCATATGTAGGGTAAATATTACCTATCGCAGCGACAGCAATCACCATTATTCTTCCCTTCTTATTCTCACTAAGTGCTATATAAGCATCACCTGCTATGCAGAGTATAACATACGCTCCAAGTGATATACATATACCAAGCCACAAACCCGAAAAAGACATCAGCACATGCCACTTGAACATGTCATCAGCCATTCCAACTAAGAATACATAAACAGCCAGTATCATATATCCTATATTACTCGCCTTACGTCTTACGAGTATCTGACGTTCATCATAGATATCCTTATCCTTCTTACCGATTGTCTCACATTTGCCGCCGAGCTTCTTTATTAGCTTGCCACTTAAATAAACTAACAAAATGCCACCAACAATACCAAACACAAAACCAAGAATGTAACTCACATTCATACGAGCCAAAACCTCCTTACCTGTCATTTAAACAAAGGATATCATCAGCTTTACATTTTGTCAAGTTTATTTTACATTTTGTCATATAAAAATAAAAACAAAAAAGAAGGTCATGAACTAATCACGACCTTCCTATAATTATCTATACATGTATACTTATATATGTGCACCTATGGTAATATATACATCTTCTCGAACTCATTATACTTGGAATTGTACCATGCCTTGTCGTTCTCCTTTACCTCCTTGCGGTATCCATGACCTTCAAGCTCATCCTCATCAACCTGTATCATAGATACAGCAATATTTGAGCAGTGGTCTGATATACGCTCGTAGGTATCCGATATATCCGAGAGACAAAGTCCTAGTTCTATCGTACACTTACCCTTTCTAAGACGCTTTACATGACGTTTCTTAACCTCCTTGTTAAGGTTGTCCATAAGCTCCTCCATAGGCTGAACCATGGCTGCCTGCTCACGATCATTCTTCTTAAATGCAGAAAGCGTCATGTCCAGTATAGCACTTAATGCACTGCTATACACATTGAGCTCCTCCATAGCCTTCTTAGAAAACTCCAGCTCCTTCTTACTCATCTCCTTGACACTAAGCTCAATGTCAACAGCAAGGTCAGATATACGTTCTATATCTCCTATACTGTGAAGTAAAGTAGAAACTATATGACTGTCCTCCTCTGACAAATCCTTTGTGCTAAGTCTTAAAAGGTATGTTCCGAGTGCATCCTCATATTTATCTATTAAATCCTCCATGGCAACTATATGCGCTGCCTTGGTCTCATCATAATCACCTATAAGAGATACTGCCTCTAATACAGAATCCCTTGCTATCTGAGCCATGCTGTTAGCAACCTTTCTTGTCTGCATAACTGCAAATGCCGGCTTCTCTAAGAACAATGGATCAAGAAGCTGTATAACATTATCCTTTGTATTTGTCTCTTCCTCTGCCTTATCACCCTTCTTATCACGTATAGTCTTGGTTGCAAGAAACTCAAGTACATCTGATATAGGAAGAAGGATAATAGTTGCAAGTATATTAAATGCTGAATGGACAACTGCTATTCCTGCCGGTCCTGCTATCTCATTGACAAAGCTGAAGTGGAATATTGCATTTAGGGTGTAGAACAATACCATGAATATAGCTGTTCCAAGCACATTAAAGTAAAAATGTACTGCTGCCGCTCTCTTAGCATCCTTACTTGCACCAATAGCAGATATAGCAGCTGTAATACATGTTCCTATGTTCTGTCCCATAATAATAGGTATAGCATTGGCATATGTTATAGCACCTGTTACACATAATGCCTGCAAAATACCGACTGATGCAGAAGATGACTGTATAATCGCAGTAAGCACAAGTCCTGCAAGCATACCTAGTATAGGATTGCTGAACATTGTAAGTATTCTTGTAAATTCCGGTACATCAGCAAGAGGTGCAACCGCAGAACTCATTGCCTCCATACCATACATCAAAATGGCAAAGCCTAAAAAGATAGTTCCTATTCCACGTTTCTTGTCACTCTTGCAGAACATAAGAAGGACAATTCCCACTACTGCCAATATAGGAGTGAACGAAGATGGCTTCATAAGCTCAAGAACAATATTTCCACCACTTATTCCTGTCAAACTCAAAAGCCATGATGTAGCAGTCGTACCAATGTTAGCACCCATAATTATACCGACAGCCTGTTTAAGCTTCATGATACCTGAGTTTACAAATCCGACTACCATAACTGTTGTTGCTGATGATGACTGTATAACTGCGGTAACACCTGCACCAAGTAGTACAGCCATAATTCTTTTGCTTGTAAGCTTCTCAAGGACTCTCTCCAATTTACCACCTGACATCTTAGCCAGAGCATCTCCCATGACATGCATACCATACAGAAAGAGAGCAAGTCCTCCTATCATCGACAAAACGTCAAAGATGTCCATACGATTCTCCTTATCTCTTTTAATCCAGATTAAGCCCTTATACAAACTAGGCCCTTACAAGCAATAATACAACCTTGAATAAGTCTCCGTCAACAATTATTTCCAAATTTCCACCCTGAAGTCTTGCCAGACTACCAGCAATCGACAATCCAAGTCCGCTTCCCTCGGTGTTTCTAGAGCTGTCACCCCTAACAAATCTTTCCATCAATTCATCACCTGTGACATTTAACGAATCCTTAGATATATTCTTAAATACAACTCTTAACATTCCCTTTTTGGTGACAACAGCACTATTCTCGGTGTTATCGCAAGCAATACTGTCAACATCTATATATACTCTTGTATTATCTTGCGCATATTTCGTAATATTATTAATGAGATTCTGGAAAATTCTCCACAAATGCTGTCCGTCAGCCATAACTGTAAGCGGCTCTGTGTTATAGGTTATAATTGTCTTAAGCCCTCTCTTGTCAAGCTTATCCGTAAATTCACCCATGGCCTGTTCAAGTAAAACTCTTACGTCTGTTTCCTCAAGATTAACTGTGAGATTACCGGTTGATGCCTTTGATGCTTCAATCAAATCCTGAATCAGCTTCTTAAGTCTCGCAGCTTGTCTGTCTAAAACCTCCAGATATTCTCTTGCATTCTGATTATCTATATTCTCTTTTTCAAGCAAATCAACATAGCTTATAATAGAAGTAAGAGGCGTCTTAATATCATGCGATACATTTGTTATAAGCTCGGTTTTCATGCGTTCACTTTTCATTCGCTCATCAACTGCAAGCTGAATACCATCCTTTATACGGTTAAGGTTCTCTCCATGCTGCTTAAACTCCCACATCATGTTGTCAGTGTCAATCTCGTAATCTGTGTTGCCAGATGCAAGCTCACTTGCACCCTTCTTAAGTGCGTTCATATTAACGATTGCCCTTGCAAGAACAAATACAAAGAACACAAATTCTATAAACCCAACAATTAACACTGCCACCATATTTCCTGTAGCACACGCAAGCAATTCTATAAATGCCGCAACACAAAGTACTCCGATATACTTCCAATACAGATTAAGATGATGGAAAAAGCTTGATATCGTACCAAATATTTTTATACATATCTTCTTAGCAACCTTCCAGACAAACTTTATAAGCTTCCACACAAGCATGTTCTGGAACATATTAGAAGGTACTTTGATACGTGTTGCTGTAGTCATGATAAATGCCGGAAGTAAGAACACTGTTAATATACTCGCAGCGCTAACAACTAACGTTTCCATATCCAACAAGTATGTTCTGTAGCTTATAAGCCAAGATATAGCATATGCAATACAATAAAAGCCCGCACACATAATTAATACCATAACATCATATGGTATCTTATCAAAACGATTTAATGTTATTTCGTCGCTGCCCTTCCTGTGTCCGGCAGCACAAATAAGGTATATAAAGGTAATTAATGCCAATATACCAGAAATTATTAATACAGGTAAAACTGCATCCATCGCCCATGTAATATACTTATAGTTATTTAGGACAGGCGAATAATAATATTCATCATATGCTGTGAATTCCGATGCCACATATTCATTTATAACTACAGGTATAGCATAGCTGAAACTGGCATCTACATTTAGTATTCCTGTGCTCTGGTTATAAGATACATTATATATATCTATCCCATCAAACTCAGGGTAACTATTACAGAACTCCTCCCACGCCTTTATGAATTCCTTATCATCAGCGAGTGAGTATGATACATGGTCATCTGTTACGACATATCCCTTTATATCATTTGTGTCTGCATAAGTTACGGTATAATCATATAATCCTGTCTCTTCATCATACTCATATGTGCCATATGAGTCGCTCTCATAGTCAACATAAAATGATGAGTAATATACTTCTTGTCCGTCCTCATAAGATGAATATCTGTCATAATCTTCATCTATAACCCTGCAATTAGCCACAATATCTGATAGTGGCAAGCTGTATTGAAACGCTACATCAATACCTACCTTTACATCTCTTTTTACAGTATTGCTATACTGGTAATCTATGTTCATACCCTCATGGTTTGATATTGATGCATATTTTTTCTTATCTGCTGCTTCTGTAGGAGTGATATCAAAATAGAAGTTCGTCTCGTCACTATCCATCAGCATATCATCATAGCTGTCAATTAATTCATCTGCACCTTTATCACTGTTATTAATCTCCAATGCAGCCTTTTGTGCAAAAAAGTCTATTGCACGACATTCATAGTTATATGCTATTTCCTCAACACATTGATTATACAGCTTCTTTCTTCCATCAGGGCTGTATACTCCCTTGTCTAAGAAATACGCGCCAAGAATACCGGATATGATAAATGCAACTACTGACACAGAAAAAACGATGGCAGCAGCACATTTTAATCCTGCATTTTTCTTCAATTTATTCATAATTATCCCTCACTATTCCATCTTATATCCCTGTCCCCAGACAACCTTAAGATGTCTTGGTTCAGACGGATTTATCTCAATCTTTTCACGCAAATGTCTGATATGTACTGCAACCGTACTTTCCTGTCCCATAGGTGCATCCTCCCATACCTCTCTGTAGATATCCTTAGGTGCGTATACCTTGCCCGGATTATCCATAAACAGCTTAAGGATGTGATACTCCGTAGGTGTGAGATTTACCTCCTCACCATCTACAGAAACGGTTTTTGCCTTATCATCAAGCAAAACTCCGCCAATCATAATCCTGTCATCACTATGACTTGAAATTCCGCTTCCAAGCGTCATGTATCTTCTTAGCTGTGCCTTTACTCTGGCTATCAGTTCAACAGGATTAAATGGCTTGGTTACATAATCATCAGCCCCAACATTAAGTCCAAGGATTTTGTCGGTATCCTCACTCTTAGCAGTGAGCATGATAACAGGTATATTTGACATGGTGCGAAGCTTAGCGATGGCTGTCATTCCATCCATCTTTGGCATCATAATATCAAGCAGCACCAGATGAATTGTCTCGCGAGCAACAACCTCTAATGCTTCCTCCCCATTATATGCCTTGTAGATACCGTATCCTTCACTTGACAGATATATCGCAAGTGCCTCCACGATATCCTTCTCGTCATCACATATCAAAATGTTATACATTCTCCTCTTACCTCCTTGAGATAATTATGTCAAAAAAATTTTTAAGATAAAAGTAGGGTAATTATTAAGATTTTCTTAAGATTACATAAGATTTGTATATAAATCCGTTCTGCGAGCTGATTTAACCGGAAAGCTGTCACGGATTTTCTTAACATTATTATCTATATTATATATCAGCAGACTGCCTCCGTCTGCATATTCACAAGTTCTGACCGGTGTAATTCTTACTCCCTCCGGTGATATAAGTGCTGAATCTCCATTATACTTCTGACCACCTATCTCACCAACACAATTAACTCCCGCTATATAGCACTGGTTCTCTATAGCTCTGGCAGAAAGCAAGGTATTCCAATGCGCACTTCTTGCCATAGGCCAGTTGGCAGGTACTATTATAAGCTCAGCCTCATCTGATAAATGCTGAAACACCTCAGGGAAACGCAAATCAAAGCATATAAGCACACCAACATTAAAGCCGCCCATTTTACATGTATATATTGCATTTCCACCTTCAAAATACATATCCTCTCCGCTGTAGGCAAATGGATGGATTTTCACATAATCAAGAATTTCCTCACCAGATGCAGCTATAATGGAATAATGATTTTTCGCAAGCTCATTTTCCTTTGATACCCAGCCTACACCCATTGAAATATTATATTCAGCAGCAAGTCTTTTACATATATCAACTGTCTCTCTTTGTCTGTCAGCAGTCACATCCGTATTCATGGAAAAGCCGGTCAATGACATCTCAGGAAATAAAATTATCCCTTCATCACAACCCTTATAGCGTGAAAAATCACGAAGATACTCCTCAAGCTTAATAAGATTATCTTCCTTGTTCTCCCACTCAATATACATCTGTGCCAGACCAATTCTCATATTCTCTACTCCTATTTTACACCTTCCTCAAGCAGCTCAATAAATTTACCCACCTCAGCCCACGCCTTCATAGATTCCGGCATAAGCTTGGCAGCCATCTGAAATACATGGAACATTCCCTCATATTTGGAAAGTCTTACCTTTACACCTGCCTGTAGTGCTTTTTTTGCAACCCCCTCCGCATCGGACAACAGCATTTCACATGTTCCAACCTGAATAAGCATCGGAGGGAATCCCGTAAAATCTCCAAACAGAGGAGAAATGTAAGGATTCTCGGCGTCATCATCGCCTATATATGCTGAATTGTGTATCAAATCGTCTGCCCCGCAGCCAAACACAGGATCAATGTCCTTATTCTCCTCGTAGGACTCCCCACTTGCAGTAAGGTCTGTCCACGGAGACATGGCAACTATACCTGCCGGAACAGCTATCCCCGAATCTCTCAAATACATGCAAAGAGCCATTGCAAGTCCACCACCCGCAGAATCTCCCGCAAGTATAATATTTTCACTTCCATAGCCCTGCTCAAGAAGGTAATTATATGCGGCAAATGCATCCATAAGTGCAGCCGGAAATGGATTCTCAGGTGCAACCCTGTAATCTATCGTAAGCACACTCGCGCCCTTACTGACCTCAGTGTACAAGCCAGCCATAGTGCGATAGCTGTTCTTTAATGTTCCGACATATCCGCCACCATGCAGCTGCAATATAACCCACGGACTATCTGAATCCTTCCATGACAGAAGCTCCATCTCAAACTCAGGCATATGACATCTCTTAACCTCCATATGCTCCGGATAATTGAAAGGCTTCTCCATATCACTTTTGCCGCGGTTCTCACCTACTATATGCTCCTTAAGATAGGCACTGTGATTAAACTCAGCCACTATCTGGCTTATAAGCTTTCCTCTTCTACTCACACTCTGCTGTCCGTTATCATCATTCATCAATTCCTTGTCCATCAATTACCACCTATATATGAAATCTTCTTTTTAGTTCATTCTCAGCTCTCTTGTCGCCAAACACAAGCGTTCCAAGCACAAGCAGCCCCGTTGCCGCAACAGCAATTATAGAAAGCAGGTTAAACTCCGTAATACCCACAAGAGACAACACAAGCATAATTACACTTATAAGACATAGCATCACTGATGCAAACAGATAATTCTGCCAGTTCTTGTGATTTATAATCATAAGAACGATAAGTGTTACCTCAACCACCATAACCGCCGATGGTATGGCAAGCGTTATAGACCATCCCTTATATCCTATAGTTGCATCCACAATCACAAGTGCAAAAAACGCAATTACCAACTGCACAAGCAGCTTTCTCTGTATACTCTTATTCTGCTGAAATGAGTATATGAGCGTAAAACAGGCATAGGCAAGTCCTACTCCTGTAACTAAAGCCCACTTTATGCCATTATAAGTCATATAGTTGATAAGTATAAGCACACATTCTATTAGAACGGAAGAAAATACAACCAGCTTTCTGACAAACTGCATCCTCTTAAGAGTAGGATATATATCAGGGTAAAAGCCTGCTCTGTCACCATCTACAGAAGACTTCTCTACTACTCCCCGACACAGAGGACACATCATTGTATCATCTAATATATCAACCTTACATCTCAAACATTTACTCATAATATACTCCATTCGTCTCCACAGATACATTTATTCCATCCTGAGCCAGCTTACGGAAAAATGTCTTTTGTATGCCGGTCTCTCTTAAACAGGATGAAAATGAGAATACAAGGGTGTCACCATACGAGCACACCGCACCCTTTATATTCTGTCCCTGTGACATCGATAACACAGCATAGAACTTGTCTATGTAATCCTGATACACCTCCGGAACCTTTATTACACCCAGATTAGTAACTGTGGATGTGTTAGCTCTTGCCGATGTACGGTAAATCTGCTTCATCGCTATATTCTTAATAAATAAAGGCACTGCCCTCAAAATAAGATTCTTCTCGTTGGACACATTGTACGAAAAAAGCTTCTCAAGATTATCTCTCTGTATCTGCTCATGTAAGCTCTGTGCAACCTCTCCAAGCACCTCCTCAAATGTGTACTTGTCCTTGACAGGTTTAAATACAGCCGACACAATAACGAAAAAATTCTTGGTGGTGTCCGACTCAAAATATGGTCTTAAATTAACCGGGACACACACACTTATAGGCTTTGAGGATGCCGATGATTTTAAGTATTCCTTATATACCGACCATATAAAGGTCGCTATCAAATACTGATTGATTGTAACTCCATATTCCTTAGATACACGCTTTATATCAGGCAGATTGACATAACCGTGAATTATTCCAAACTGGTTAATAGGAAATCTCTCTCCCTTGACTATAACTGCCTTCTCAGTCTTGTAACCCTTCTTGGCACTGTGCCTATAGTTCTTGACATAGCTGTCCTCTCTGTCAAGAGAAGTGTCAACCTCAAGATTATCGTCAGTAATTCTTGCAAGCTCCGGATGCTTATACCTTAGATACTGATATGTTACCTCCTTAAGGAATGACAGAGCTCCATTGCCATCTGTGACTGCATGGAACACCTCAAGATTTATCCTGTTCTTATAATAGGTCATACGGAATTGATATTCTCTGTTCTCGTAAGGATTTATATACATACACGGGTAGTTATCCTCCTCATGGACATGGGGTGCAGGATTCCTGTTCGTCTCAAAATAATACCAGAACAGTCCTCTTCTCATCCTCGCACGAAACACATCAAAATAAGGCAATACCTGTTCTAACGCCTGTTGCAGAAGCTCAGGCTCTATGTCCTCCTTCAAAACCACTGCCACTCTGTACACATTACTCATTCCCTCTCTGGCTATGACAGGAAACAGATTGGCTGTGTTATCTAATTTATCAAATTTTATATCACGTCCGTGATTTCTTCTTACTCTCTTATCTTTATCCGACATATTTACACCTACTTATTAAAGCTTTATATATTATCACTCATTTCATACAAAAAGACAACAAAAAAAGTGGCTGTTGCCACTT
The DNA here is from genome assembly GCA_963616385.1 of bacterium. Classification (GTDB taxonomy): domain Bacteria; phylum Bacillota; class Clostridia; order Lachnospirales; family Lachnospiraceae; genus Coprococcus_C. The sequence continues at coordinate 13,673 of CAVELH010000045.1, forward strand.
TTTGTAAGCTTCTGATCGGACTCGAACCGACGACCTATTGATTACGAATCAATTGCTCTACCAACTGAGCCACAGAAGCAGAATCGATGCGACAGGATTCGAACCTGCGACCTCTGCGTCCCGAACGCAGCGCTCTACCAAACTGAGCCACGCATCGGAAGTATGATAACACAAAGCAAAAATAATTATATCATACTTTTGTGAAAATGGAAGAGCATTTTTCTATTTAACCTTTTGTATCATATCTGCCTGACGCAGCATAATAATTCTTACCTGACGCATTATACTGATTGCTAAGGCTCTTAAGATTAGCCTCCGCATTGTCTGACACATGCTTAGCTACATTGTACAGCTTGTACATATATGTACTGTCGCCTCCAAATGCCCTCTTGATATCATCATAAGATGCACCTGCAAGCTTGCTCTCATCCAATTCAAGTTCAGAGCCTTTGTAGGATATTCCTACAGCAGAAAGTAACTCCTCCTCATCTACTGCATCATCCTTCATAATCTTGGCATAGTAATTGTTAAGTGTTCCCTGTGCCTTGATGAGTCCCTTTCTGGTTGAATTGTAGTCATCCACTAAATCCTTTACAGCAGCAAGCAATGCTTTCCTGTTCTCATCGTTATCCTCTTCGCCAAGCTTATTTACAACAGACTTCTCACCGCCTCCGGCAAGCTCCTCTATGCGTGACGCAATGGAATCTGCAAGAGCATCAAGCTGTTTATAGCTCTTCTCCTTCGTCTGTTCAGATGTACTTGTTTTATTTGCAGACAATAACTGTTGCAGAGTATTGCCCTTCTTGTCAGTATTAATATAATCCAAAAGCGAATGTTTTATCTCAACTCCAGCCTTCTGTGCTGATTGATTTAGCATCTGTGATGTTATTCTCATATAACACACCTCCTACATTTCTTATATCGGAAGCTTTTATATATTTATAAACCTTATATTAATTTTGAGTATGCTTTATTGACATTCTTATATTGGGATTAAGTATTATAAAACAGAGAAAAGGACAGCCACCGTTCGACTGTCCTTTTCGGAGAAGGTATTTTG
>CAVELH010000046.1:0-2579 GCA_963616385.1 bacterium
CTGTGTATACTTATGCACGATTTTCCTGTGCGACAAGCTGGTCTGCTCCATACATCTTACGAAGCTTAGGCTTCTCTATCTTACCTGTCGCATTTCTAGGAATCTCACTAAATATAATCTCCTTTGGTCTCTTATATCTAGGAAGCTCCATACAGAAATTCTCTATCTCCTCTTTCGTACACTCATATCCATCCTTAATCTCTATAACTGCCGCGGTTTTCTCTCCCAAACGTCTATCAGGCAGACCGATTACCGCAACATCCTTAACCTTATCAAACTTCCTTATGAAATCCTCAATCTGAACAGGGTATATATTCTCACCACCGCTAACTATGACATCCTTCTTTCTGTCCACAAGGAAGTAGAAGCCATCCTCATCCTGCATAGCCATATCACCTGTATAAAGCCATCCATCCTTAATTGTCTCAGCAGTAGCCTCTTCGTTTCTATAATAGCAGGTCATAACACCAGGTCCTTTGACACATAGCTCTCCTACGCTTCCCTGCTCAACCGTGTTGCCATTCTCATCCACAATCTTACACTCCCAGCGATATCCTGGAACTCCGATGGCTCCAACCTTATGTATATTCTCAACACCTAAATGAACACATCCCGGGCCTGTCGACTCTGAAAGTCCATAGTTTGTATCATACTGATGATTAGGAAAATATTCCTTCCAACGCTTGATAAGTGAAGGTGGAACAGGCTGTGCTCCTATGTGCATAAGTCTCCACTGATCTAACTTATAGTCAGAAAGCTTAATATCTCCTCTGTCAAGTGCATCAAGTATATCCTGAGCCCAAGGCACAAGCAGCCACACTATTGTACAGTGCTCAGTTGATACAGCGTTAAGTATAGTCTCAGGTCTTGTTCCCTTCAATAATACCGCCTTGCTTCCTGCAACCAGACTTCCCATCCAATGGAACTTAGCACCTGTATGATACAATGGTGGTATACACAAAAATGTATCATCACGACTTGTACTGTGATGCTGCTGCTCCATCTCTGCTGCCTGTGTAAGGCTTCTATGCTTATGTAAAATTGCCTTAGGAAAACCTGTAGTTCCCGATGAAAAATAGATTGCCCCGTAGTCGTCCTCTGTAAGCGGAACATCTGGTGTCTTGCTTGAGCAGTCAGCTACAAGCTCGTGATAGCTCTCTGCAAAGCTAGGACAGTTATCTCCCACATATATGAGAAGCCTTCCCTTAGAAAGTCTCTCTGCATGTGTCTCTATACGACCTATAAATGCAGGTCCGAACACTATCATATCTACCTCTGCAAGCTCAGCACAATATAATATCTCGTCCGCATCATATCTGAAATTAAATGGAACTGCTATAGCTCCAGACTTCAAAACTCCAAAATAAATAGGCAGCCACTCAAGACAGTTATACATAAGTATAGCAACCTTGTCACCCTTTTTTATGCCTCTGTCTATAAGCATATTGGCAAATCTGTTTGCCTTCTCGTTAAATACACTCCATGTAATCTGTCTTCTGTATGGCTCAAATCTGTCAGGTTCAACCAATTCAAATTCTTTCCATGTAATTCTTCTAGTATCCTTTTCGTCCGGATTAAGCTCAACAAGAGCAACCTCATCCGGGTAGAGCTTAGCATTTCGCTCCAAAAACTCTGTAACTACCATAACCCTGTCATCTTCTCCTGTAATTATCTTCATAATGTACTTTTATACTGTAACGCAGTATAGTATCTATTTTAAGATATTACATGTGAGTTTACAAGTATAATTTTACAAACTATATTATTCTTATTGAGCTGTTATATACTTCCTTTACCTCTTTCAATCTCTGCTTGCTGATTGCTACTTTGCTTCCATCCTCCAAAGCTGCGTTGTTTCCCTCTATTTTTACAACTCTTGCACAATTAATGACATATCTCCTGTGACAACGCACGAATGTCTCATTATCCCATATATCTTTATAGTCGTTAAAAGCTGCATCGCTTATCACAATGCTCTTATCAATCATATTAAATAATATCCTGTTTCCATTTATCTCTGCGTATTCTATATCCTCTATAAAAACCTGCTTTTTACCATTCCTGCCATACAGATTAACAACATGCCGCCTCGATATATGATTTATAAATCTCTCTAATGAAAATAGCATATCCTCAAACTCATCATCTAACTGAGCTTTAGTTATATATTTAAATGGTCTTAATTTTATGTAAGTATCAACACTTACTTCATTTTCCGCAATAAATACAACAGGTATATCATACTCAAGTCTTAGTATTTTTGCCATCTCCTCACTGGAAATATCAGAAATCCCATCATTGATAATCATTGCCTCAAACTGATATTTATTCTCTAAGGTCTCTATACCGCTGTTATATATCCTTACACTAAATTCATACCCTATTTTACTGTCTAATATCCTGTCCCTAAGACCTTTTGCAAATGCCTCATCACTATCACATATTGCCAGCCTTATCCTGCAATCGTCACTCACCCTTATCATCCTCTTGTAATGATTTATCCATTAATCTTTGTTTGTATTATATAATATTATTTTGTTTTATCCAATATTTTTTACGCCTTAATTACGCATAAAAAC
>CAVELH010000046.1:2589-8241 GCA_963616385.1 bacterium
AGTTTTGTTGATTCTATAGTATGGTCTTTATTTTGATGTGTCCACTGAACGTATTTTCTCTCTCACCTTTAATACAAATGTAGGTGATACAGATAATTCATCCAGTCCCATCTTAAGGAATGTCTCTGTAAGTGTAATATCAGCTCCAAGCTCTCCACATATTCCTACCCAGCAATTCTCCTTGTGTCCATTATCTATAACCATCTTAATCATTCTTAAAACAGCCTCATGGTGGGAATCATATATATTATCAAGCTTTGGATTCTGTCTGTCTATCGCCAGTGTGTATTGAGTCAAATCATTTGTTCCTATACTAAAAAAGTCAACCTCCCTGGCAAGTAAATCACTTATCATAACTGCCGCAGGTGTTTCTATCATAATACCCTGCTCAACATCTCCATAGGGAAGTCCTTGCTCATCAAGCTCAGCCTTTACCTCCTCAACTATTTTCTTTATCTGGCGAACCTCATTAACTGATATTATCATCGGGTACATAATTGATATATTTCCATAATAGCTTGCCCGAAATATCGCTCTTAGCTGTGTCTTAAATATATCCGGCTGAGAAAGGCAGATTCTTATTGCACGATAACCCATAGCAGGATTATCCTCCTTATCAAGATTAAAATAATCTACCTGCTTGTCTGCACCTATGTCAAGTGTTCTGATTATGACCTTCTTACCTGCCATATTCTCGGCAACTGTCTTATAAGCATTAAACTGTTCTTCCTCAGTTGGAAATGTATCTGTTCCAAGGTATAAGAACTCACTTCTGAAAAGTCCTATACCACCTGCATCATTCTGAAGCACTGCAGCAACATCCGATACACTTCCTATATTGGCATAAAGGTTAATCTTCCTTCCATCTACAGTTACATTTTCCTTGCCCTTAAGCTCCTGCAGAAGTCTTTTCTTGTTTGCATCCTCTTCGCGCTTGGCGGTGTACTCATCAACTATATTACTCTCAGGCTCAACATAGAATATACCATTATAGCCATCAACTATAGCTTCCTTGCCATTCATGTCATCACTATAATCAACACCTATCAATGCAGGGATATTCATAGTTCTTGCAAGTATAGCCGTGTGAGAATTAGTTGAACCATGTCTTGTCACAAATGCGAGAACCTTGCTCTTATCAAGCTGTACTGTCTCACTAGGTGCAAGGTCATCTGCAACAACGATAACCGGCTCATCACTTGACAATCCGCTGTTGTCCCTTCCCTGAAGAATAGAAACAACTCTGTTAGAGATATCCTTCACATCAGCAGACCTTGCCTTCATATAGTCATCATCCATAGAAGCAAACATCTCAGAGAAATTGTCTCCGGTTGTCGCAACTGCATACTCTGCATTGATTGACTGATTTTCTATCATATGTGTTATTGCCTCAACATAATCAAGGTCATCAAGCATCATCTGATGTACTTCAAATATCATTGCATTTACTTCACCGACTTCACGGAGAGCCTTCTCGTACAGTTCACCCAACTGCTCCTTAGCCTTTTCCTTGGCGGCTTCAAATCTCTGTATCTCTGCCGCTGTATCAGTAATCTTTTCACGTTTTACCTGTCCATCTCCCTTATCGTAGATAGACACCTTACCTATAGCAATCCCACTAAATACGCTTTTTCCATTCAATACTTCCATTGCTGCCGCCACCTCTTTCTGTACAAAAGTGAACCTAATTCACTACAGGTTTTCCTTCATAAATGTCTCAAGTGCCTCTATAGCATCATCCTCAGACTCTCCATCAGCCTTGATAGTAACTACATGTCCCATCTTAGCACCAAGGCTCATTACACCCATGATTCTCTTTGCGTCAACTTCTCTTCCGTCCTTAGCGATTGTAATCTTGCATGGATAACCTGCTGCAAGCTTAACCAAAAGTCCTGCTGGTCTTGCGTGAATTCCCTGTGCGTCTGTTATTGTGTAATTAAATTCCTTCATAATAAATACCTCCAATTAATTATATTTATGATTATACTATACTGTTAATATACTAAGCTACCTTTTTCTTTAATACTCCAAGTAACAATGCTGATATAATACTTCCTACAACAAGTGATACAAGGTACATAACTGCGTTTCCTACTACAGGGAATACGAAGATTCCACCGTGAGGAGCCATAAGTGTACATTTGAATACTGCTGATAATGCACCTGCTACTGCTGAACCTACAACACATGCAGGGATTACATGCAATGGATCTGATGCCGCAAATGGTATAGCACCCTCTGTTATGAATGACAGTCCCATGATGAAGTTTGTAGGACCAGCCTTTCTCTCCTCTGCTGTGAACTTGTTCTTAAATAAAAGTGTTGCGATTGCTATTGCTATTGGAGGAACCATACCACCAATCATAACTGCTGCCATTATTCCATAGTTGCCTGCTGCTATTGAAGCTGTACCAAATACATAAGCTGCCTTATTTACAGGGCCACCCATATCAACAGCCATCATACCGGCTACAAGCGCACCAAGGATAACCATGTTTACACCACTTAAGTTGGATAATCCATTATTGATTGCTGTGTTTAACCATCCTACCAAAGGCTCTATCACATATACCATAGCCGCACCGACTATAAGCATACCAAACAGAGGAATAAGAAGTACTGGCTTTAAGCCATCCATAGCTGCCGGAAGCTTTGAGAATACCTTCTTAAGAAGTACAACTGTGTAACCTGCAAGGAAACCTGCAACTAATGCACCAAGGAAGCCTGATGTACCATTTGCTGCGATTGCACCACCTAAAAACCCAAGTGCAAGTCCCGGTCTGTCACCGATACTCATAGCTATAAAGCCTGCCAATATCGGAAGCATAAATCCAAATGCTACTCCACCGACCTGTCCCTTAAGAAAGGCTGCAACCGGTGTAAGTGTACCGAAGTTACTCTTTACTGCTGCTATAGAACCATATTTGTCTATCAAATCCTGTGGGATATTGTTAAGGTCAACAAGTAAACCATCTATCAAAAATGCAAGTGCTATAAGAATACCACCGCCTACTACGAATGGAAGCATATGTGATACACCGTTCATAAGATGCTTATATAGCTTATGACCTGCACTCTCTCCATCGTCTGATGAATCTGACGCTCCATCACTGCCTGTAGCCTTATATACCTTAACATCTCCGCTTACTGCCTTATTTATAAGCTCTTCTGCCTTACTGATACCATCAGATACCTTGCAGATAATAACCTTCTTGCCATCAAATCTGTCCATAGGAACCTGTGTGTCAGCGGCTACTATTATAGCGTCTGCCTCTGCTATCTCAGCCTTAGTCAATACATTCTTAGCTCCACCTGAGCCTCTTGTCTCAACCTTAATGCTGTGTCCAAGCTCTGCTGCTTTCTTCTCAAGTGCCTCTGCCGCCATATAAGTATGTGCGATACCTGTAGGGCAGCCTGTAACTGCAAGAAGCTTAGCTCCTGTTGCTTTGACATCCTCCTCACTTTTGCCTCCGTCCTTTACGTTCTCGGCATCATCGATTATCTGTAAAAACTCCTTTACGGATTTTGCCTTTTTAAGATTAGCTGTGAACTCCTCATCCATAAGTAATACTGACAGCTTGCTCAATACATCAAGATGTACATTATCCTCCGTATCAGGTGCAGCGATAAGAAATAAAAGCTGTACCGGCTCACCATCAAGGGCATCGAAATCTACTCCATTTGGAATAACCATAGCTGCAAGTCCAGGCTTAGAAACTGCATCTGATTTGCAGTGTGGAATAGCAATACCTTCACCTATACCGGTTGTTCCCTCTTCCTCTCTTGCGTATACACCCTTTAAGTATTTCTCTTTGTTGTTAATCTTCTCGCTCTCTACCATAAGCTCTACCGCTGTATCAAGTGTTTCCTGCTTAGTCTTAACATCAGCGTCAAGCATTATGCTTCTCTCGTCGAGTAAATCAATTATTCTCATAACAACCCCTCCTCTTTTAGAAATTTTTATCAAGCAGCGCTAAAACCTCTTCTTTAGTCGCTAAATCTTCTGAAAATGCACTGGCGCTTCCTGTGCAAACACCCATCTGAAATGCCCTCTCATAGCTTCCGCTCTCTAAATAACCTGCTATAAAGCCTGCTACCATTGAATCTCCTGCTCCGACAGAATTCTTAAGCTCACCCTTAGGTGCTTCTGACTGATATATTCTTCCGTCCTCAGCTATAAGAACAGCTCCATCACCAGCCATAGATACAAGGACGTTTCTTGCACCCTGCTCTAACAGCTTCTTGCCATACTTGACAACATCCTCCTTGGTCTTAATCTCCACATTAAATATCTCACCAAGCTCATGGTTGTTAGGCTTAATCATAAATGGCTTGTAAGGAAGAACATTGACAAGCAAATCATTTGTTGCATCGACTACTATCTTGATATCCTTATCCCTAAGAAGCTTCATAATGTCCATATATGCTGACTTTGGCATAGAATCCGGTATACTTCCCGCAAGCACTAATATGTCATCATGGTCTAAATATCCAAGCTTCTCATACAAGCCGCTTATATGGTGTTCCTTAATAAATGGTCCCTGACCGTTTACCTCTGTCTCATCCTTGGCACGAAGCTTAACATTTATTCTTGTCATGCCATGCTTTAAGTGAATAAAATCTGTATTTACACCCTTGTCCTCAAGCAGTCTCTTAAGAGCATCTCCTGTAAATCCTGCTGTAAATCCAAGTGCCTTATTCTCTATACCAAGGTTGTTCAAAACTATTGATACATTGATTCCCTTTCCGCCCGGCATAATGTTCTCATAGGATGCACGATTGACTTTTCCTGTCTCAAATCCCGGAACATCAAGTACATAATCCAATGACGGATTAAATGAAACTGTATATATCATTTTTCCACCTCCGTTATATTTTTATATCCCTTAAATGAAGTATCTTCAATCTTCGAGGTAATTATCCCTGCACTTTCAAAATCTGCAAATGTTATGGAAGAAATCTGCGAAAATTTTGAGCTGTCACACAAAATATACTTCTTCTTTGTTTTCTGTATTGCTTTACGCTTAACCATTGCCTCCTTGACATCAGGAGTTGTAAATCCATTCTTAACAGTCACTCCGTTAGTTCCAAAAAAACCTTTTGTGAAATTATATTTATCGAGTCCTAAAATGGCTTCCTCGCCAACTATCGCCTCTGTCACAGCCTTAATTTCTCCTCCTAGAATATATGTAGTATATCCTCTTTCAGAAAGTCTCTTGGCATGTGAGAATGAATTAGTAACAAATGTGACATCGCTCTGATTTATAAAATCAATCATAAGCTCTGTCGTTGTACCTGCATCAAGGTAAACCAAATCTCCAGTCTTAATAAGCTCCGCTGCATATCTGGCTATCGAAAGCTTCTCATCACGATTAAGACCTTTTCTTACCGCAACCTCATCATCAATAGTGTGATAACCACTGTTATTAGCCATCGCTCCTCCATGAACCTTCATAAGCTGTCCTTCACGGTCAAGCAGATTAAGATCTCGTCTTATCGTTGATTCTGATATGTCAAGAATCTTCATCAGCTCTTGAACAGTAACGCTTTTCTTGTCATTCACGATAGAGAGAATGGCATTATGTCGTTCCTCACCAAGCATTATTTTCACCTCCCTGCAATTTGTTTTTCCAATTTATGTTATTATAATAC
>CAVELH010000046.1:8251-14666 GCA_963616385.1 bacterium
TCAATTATCAGCATTTTCTTTCAACTTTTATAGTATTTTCCGTCGCAAAAAGTCACGCAACATAAAAATAAAGAGGCTAAGAGACAAACTGTAAGTCTGTTACTTAACCTCTTTAATATCTTATATTTGTGTCTAATTCCTGTTTTAGAAATTCTCCTCGTACAGCTTCATTACCTCATCACGGGTTGCCATCTCCTCCGAGAACGCACTTGCACTGCCTGCACAGATTCCAAGCTTGAACGCCTTGTCAAAATCCCCGTATTTTATGTAGCCTGCAAGAAATCCTGCAAGCATCGCATCTCCCGCTCCAACAGAGTTCTTAACCTCACCATGTGGTGCATCCGCTTCATATACATTGCCATCCTCTGTTACCATTACTGCTCCTGAAGCAGACATAGATACAAGAACATTTCTTGCACCCTTCTCTATAAGCTTCTTAGCATACTTTACTGCATCCTCTCTTGTGTTTACTTCAACTCCAAAGAGATTGCCAAGCTCGTGATTATTAGGCTTAACCAAAAATGGCTTATATGGAAGAACATTCAGAAGCAATTCTCCTGTTGCATCTACTATTATCTTACTATTGTTATACTGGAGCATCTGCATTATATCCATATAAGTTGACTTAGACATCGTATCAGGAAGACTTCCTGCAAGTACCAGATAATCCTCCTCGTCAAGATATCCAAGCTTCTCATATAACTCGGCTATATCCTCGCTCTTAATCTCAGGTCCCTGTCCATTAATCTCCGTCTCTCCACCAGAACGAAGCTTAACATTAATTCTCGTCAATCCCTGTGATATATTGATATAGTCTGCATTCATATCACGCTGTTGTAAAAGTGTCTTTAATGCATCACCTGTAAACCCTGATATAAAGCATATAGCCTTGTTGTCAACTCCAAGATTGTGCAGCACTATAGATACGTTTATTCCCTTTCCACCAGGTAATATTCTCTCAGCACTGGTACGGTTTACATGATTCATATTAAGCTCGGACAAATCAAGTATATAGTCCAATGAAGGGTTAAATGTAACTGTGTAAATCATACGCTTCCTCTCCTTTTCTCTATCTGTATTATTTATAGGTTCACATCAAGCTCAACCGGACAATGGTCTGAGCCATATATTTCGGTATGGATTTTCGCATCAACCAGCTTATCCTTAATATCCTCTGATACAAGAAAATAGTCAATACGCCAGCCTGCATTCTTCTCTCTCGCCTTAAAGCGATAAGACCACCACGAATAAATCTGTTCCTTATCAGGATAAAAATATCTGAACGTATCTACGAAGCCTGCCTGAAGAAGCTCAGACATCTTCTCTCTCTCCTCGTCAGTAAAGCCTGCATTCTTACGATTCGTCTTAGGGTTCTTTAAGTCTATCTCATTGTGAGCCACATTCATATCACCACAAACTATAACCGGCTTATCTTTACGCAGTGTAGTCAGATATTCTTTGAAATCATCCTCCCACTGCATACGATAATCAAGTCTTGCAAGCTCATTCTGAGAATTAGGTGTATATACTGTAATCATGTAAAAATCAGGGTACTCAAGCGTTATAACTCTTCCCTCATGGTCGTGTACATCAATACCTATTCCATATGTCACAGCAACAGGCTCTTTTTTCGCAAATATTGCTGTTCCAGAATATCCCTTTTTCTCAGCATAATTCCAATATGAATAATATCCCTCCGGTGCAAATTCTATCTGTCCCTCTGACAGCTTAATCTCCTGAAGGCAGAAAAAATCCGAATCAATCTCATCAAAAAAATCCTGAAACCCTTTTGTCATACATGCCCTTAAGCCATTTACATTCCATGATATTAATTTCATACTTCCTCCAAAACAACAGTAATATCTGCATATTCATATCTGATGACCTTAGCCAAATCATCAGGTGCTACCTCTACCTGATAGCCCACTCTTCCAGCACTAAAAAATATTGTCGGATAATCCTTTGCTCTTACATCAAGTGTCGTGCGAAAGAACTTCTTCATTCCTATAGGTGAGCATCCACCATGTATGTAGCCTGTAAGTGGAAGCAGCTCCTTTGACTTAAGCATTACTATTGACTTCTCACCAACTGCCTTTGCAGCCTTCTTCAAATCAAGTTCTCGATTGACAGGTATTACAAACACATAGTTTGCTCCTGTTTTGCCAACAGTAACCAAGGTCTTAAATACACAGTCAGGATTCTGACCCAATATCGCTGCAACCTTCTCTCCGTTAGTCTCTCCTGTCTCCACATAGCAGAAATGATTATATTTTATCTTTTTCTTATCCAATATTCGCATTACATTGGTTTTTTCTTCCATAATAGATACTTCCTTTAAATGTCCTGATTTACCAGAACGGCCTTTATCTCATCCACATTTGCATAACCGTTCTTTCTCATTATGTATTTAAGAGCCTCCTGTATATCCTCCTCTGAAAGAATAATCTGTTTACTCTCATCTGTAACAACAGTACATCCACTCTTCATATCACAGCATCTTCCACTACACACTGTCTTTTGAATATTGTTTCTGCTTATCGCTCCAAGCTCCTCCAACAGATGTATCATACGATACACTGTAGCTATTCCAATGCTTGAATCCTTCTTATTAGCAAGGAAATAAACCTCCTTACAGCAGGTATACTCCTCATTTGCAATAATATCCACAATTATCTTTCGCTGCTCAGTAAGACGAAAGCCCCGCTTCTTAAGCTCTGCAATTATATCATCCTCATTGAGCAAAACCCCGTCTATCTGCTGATTTTCATTATCTGTCATATAATATACCTTTCTTTAATCTCAAGTAAAATACTATAGATAATATAGTTCCTATGGTCCAGCCAACAGGCCATGCACACCATACACCGACAATTCCCCACTCTGCCGAGAAGCCAAATGCCAGACATACTCTAAGTAATAAATCCGAGAACGTGGATGCCATAAACTGCTTCATAACACCAACTCCTCTAAGCACACCATCACAGGTAATCTTAACTGATACCACAAAATAAAATGGAACTATAATATGTAAGAATTTAACTCCAACATCTATTGCTTTCGCTCCACTATCCTTCATAAATACCTGAATCAAATTAGTGGTAAACAGCATATAAAGGGCAACTATAATAACACTCAAAATAAATACAAGCTTAATGCCTGCCCTAAGTCCCTTGCTTATTCTGTCCTTCTTGCCTGCTCCATAATTCTGGGCAGCATAATTGGACATTCCATTACCCATAGCTGTAAATGTCATAATGACCATGTTGTTAAGCTTTATCGCTGCCGCATATCCAGCCATGACTGTTGAGCCAAAACCATTTATAATGCTCTGTATAAATATATTGCCAACAGAAACAAAGCTCTGCTGCAACGTACTAGGTATTGCTATAGCTATTATCTTCTTAAATATGTCAAACGAAAAAAGTGGAACTTTTTCTCCAGCATCAGCCTTTCCCGTTACTGATACCACTCTTCTTATTACAACCACCATAGATAAAATACAGCTTATACCCTGACATATGAAGGTTGCCCATGCGACACCCGCTACGCCCATATTAAAATACTTTACAAACCATATATCTACGCCGACATTAGCTACAGATGAAAATGCCAGAAAAATAAATGGTGTCTTTGAATCTCCAAGTGCCGAAAAAATTCCGGTAGCTATGTTATAGAAGAACAAAAACATAAGTCCAGCCGTATATATGTCAAGATACAGCTTGGAATCGTCAAATATGTGATCCGGTGTGTGTATAAGCCCCAGCAGACCACCGCTAAATATAAAGCCTATAGCCATGAGAACTGCACAAAGCACTGCACTAAATATAAATGTCGTATATACGGATGTCTTCATATCCCTATAATTTTTTGCCCCGAAAAATTGAGATACAATAACAGAACAGCCCATATTACATCCAAAAGCGAATGCAAGATATATAAGTGTAATCTCGTAGGAATTGCCAACCGCAGCAAGTGCATCCTCACCTATATATTTTCCTGCAACTAAGCTGTCTGCAATATTATATAGCTGCTGAAATATAACACTTCCAAGCAGAGGAAGGCAAAATCGCCACAACACACGCTCCGGCTTACCAACTGTAAGATCCTTATTCATTTTAATTTAACGCCTCCCGACTAGCCCTTAAAAGTTATCATCCATATCCTTAAATTTTCCAGAAACATAGCCTGTAGCTATAAGATCTGTTATACCGCCAAAGGCAAGACCGGCACCTATAACCTGAAGCAAAATGTTATTTGTAGCAAATGGATTGAAGATAGATAATACACCAACAATTATAGTTACAACTGCAAGTATCATAATTCCTAACCAATTACCACGCTGTGACCTTATCAGCTCTACTGCCTGCTCAAGCTTAACAAGTCCACTAAACAAAACTACAATGCCAAGCACAACAGGTATAAATGCAATCAATACCTTAGCTACAAGTGCTGCAAATACTATAAGAAGTATTCCGGTAACAAGATCCATCGGTGAGGCGTATTCCTTAAGTCCTCCAACCTCTGACTCACGACTTCCTATAATTCCAAAATATCTTAGAATCCTTAAAATTCCATATATGGCAAGTGCACCTGCTATAACATATGCGATTGTTTTCTGTGTTGCTGCCGGGAACATTATAAGAATTATACCCGCAATAATCATAACAACTGACCTGAATACCATCTCTGTTTTGAATTTTCTAAACATATGATTTCCTTCTTTCTTTTGAATATTTATTCATCATAGATGCCCAAAATTTTAATATCATTGTATACCCTTATCTGATTCAATGTATCTAATATTACATCTAATCTTTCTCTTAATCCATCTATTTCTATATAGAAATTATATGTACCCATAACCTGCTTAGTAGGTCTTGACATTATCGATATGAGGTTTATTCGGTTCTCATAGAAGCTTCTCAATATAGCATACAAAAGTCCCGGTCTGTCAACCGCAGGCATAATATACACTGGTATTCGCACCTTTGCCTCTAACTGCTTATCAGCCATCTCTTTTCTTATCCAAGTATCTGTATAAACGTCATCATCTATACATCCAGACTTAAATATAACAAATCTGGTATAATTCTTGTCTGCATCGGTGACATTATCTATCACAAATCTGGTCTCACCATCAACTATATGATGAGGAACTATCGCTGCTGCGCCTTTCTCATCCCCTATTCTGTAGTAAGACTCCATGTTGCTCTCTGTTGTAATAATTTTAACATTATGCAGGGAATTGATAAACTGTCTGCACTGACCATTTGCCTTAAACTGTACATATAAGGTATGAATGTCCTCAAGCTTACCCGCATTAGCCACAAGTGAAAATTGTACAGGTACGGTATTCTCATCTATGACCTGAACATTCTCCTCAAGGAGTAAGTCAAGTGTTCTCATAACGTAACCATCTAACGTATTCTCTATAGGTGCTATTCCTATATCACACGAATCCTCACCAGACTCGCACACCTCCCTGAATATCTCATCTATAGTGGCACAGTAAACCGGCTCAAGACAGCCATCAATGCCTTTATTATATTCCACATACGCTTTATCACAAAACGTACCCTCTGGTCCTAAAACCGCAATTTTCATCTCCTGCACCATCCAACCTTAGTATTAATTATCTTCGTATTCTATCAATCAAATAAGGAATAGCAGCTTCAAAATCAACTCCATAGCTTCTGTGATATGGGTTATCAGCAGTATATCTTATAGTCTCTGCTGTGTAGTCAACCGCTATAGCAAAGCTTTCCTCAATAGACTTGTCATTCATCAGAGCACCTACACATGTGCTTGCATATATATCACCTGTACCATGACATATCATAGGATATTTTTTATTGAAATACTTAAAGAAGGTATCTGTCTCAAGGTTATATCCCATGATTCCCATCTCACTGTCGTTAAAGCTTATACCTGTTAAAACATTTACCCTTGCACCAAGCTCTGCTAAAGCCTTAAGCATATCCTTCACGTATGCCTCATCGTAATTATCCCTGTACTCTCTGCCAGTCATAAGTGCTGCCTCAGTAAGATTCGGAACAGCTATATCTGCCCTTCCACAAAGTCTCTTCATCTGATGTGCAAATTCCATATTGAGTGCCGGATATATCTTGCCATTGTCCCCTATAACAGGATCGACGACAATAAGATTGTTATCCTTCTTAAATTTATCAAATATCTGCATAACAAGGTCAACCTGCTCTATAGAGCCAAGATATCCCGTGTATATAGCATCAAAATCTATATTCTCTCTATACCAGTGGTCTATAATGGGATTAATCTGGTCTGTCAAATCCTTGAAAGTAAATCCCGGAAACATAGTATGTGTTGATAAAACAGCAGTTGGAAGTATGCACGCCTCAACGCCCATTGCCGAAATAATAGGAAGTGCCACTGTAAG
>CAVELH010000047.1:0-7927 GCA_963616385.1 bacterium
ATCCTGTTTCTGTCAAGAACCATCTCGCATGATGGATAAATTCTTACCTTTTCCACCTGCTCTATAGAACGCTGGCTCTCCACATCAAAGCTTCTTATTGAGTCAATTTCATCTCCCCACAACTCAACACGATAAGGGCACTCCTCAGTAAGTGGGAATATATCTATAATTCCTCCTCTCACCGAAAACTGCCCAGGTGTCTCAACCATAGTTGTTTTTTCATATCCAAGTGTCGTAAGATTATCTGAGAATTTGGTAAGTGACAAGGTCTGTCCGACAGCTATATCAATAGCATTTTCTATTATATGCTCTAACGGTGGTATCTTGTCCATCAAGCCCTCAATGGTCGTTACAACAGTTATACATTCCTTCTCAGCTATATGCTTAAATATCTCAAGCCTGTTTTGAACCGTAGTATTACTGTGTACATCCGCATAATAAAAAAGAGCATCCTTAGCGGGATAATAGTTTACGTTTCTGTCAAAGAAACGATAATCCTCCACTATTTCACGGGCTCTTTTCTCGTCGTATGTGACTATAAGACATTGATTAACACCCTTAGGTATTGCCTCTATAATAAGAGGCTCCAGTCTCCTGTCAGCTCCCCAGAGATGCAGTGGAAGCTTACCACTCTCCACGCTCTCCTTTATCTTATCATATCTCGGATCCTCTTTAAATGCTGCTATCATCGCCTGCATATCTGAATCCTCCAAAATATCAATTATACTTATTCATCGCACTGGCTATTCCATCTGACAACATACACGAAACCGCATCCTTAGCACGCTCCACGCTCTCTCTTATCAAAGGCTGCTCATCCTTAGAAAAATGTCCAAGAACATAATCAGCCAAGTCCATGCCCTTAGGTTTCTCGCCTACACCGACCTTCACTCTCGGAAATACATCTGTTCCAAGATGCTGTATTATATTCTTGATACCATTATGTCCACCAGCACTTCCCTTAGCTCTTATTCTGAGCTTACCGACATCAAGGCTTATATCATCATATACAACTATTATATCCTCCGGTGTGCATTTGTAGTAATCCATAATCTCACGGACACTCTCACCACTTAAATTCATATATGTCATAGGCATGGCAAGGATAACCTTCTCACCCTCTATCACGCCTTTTCCTATTAAAGCCTTGTACTTCTTAGTATCCACCCTTATATTATACTCATCGCTTATACTATATATAACTGAGAATCCTATATTATGTCTTGTACCCTCATATTCTCTCGTAGGATTACCCAGTCCAACTATAATCTTCATAATCCAGTCCTTCCAAATGCGTCCTTCTACTGACGGGCACTCATTATCTTCTCTGCCTCAGCGAGCTGTTCCATAGTATTGACACCTCGTATTTCATCAACAGCAGCACCAGATAACGGCATAGCTGATACCTTTAATCCAATCTTCTTAATCAGTGAAATGGTATCAGTCAAATAATACTCTCCGGCAGCGTTATCATTAGAGAGAAGTCCAAGACTGGCTGACAATGCCTCAGAATTGAATATATACATTCCGGAATTAATCTCCTTTACCTGCTTCTCCTCCTCTGACGCATCCTTCTGCTCTACTATCTTGACAAACTCACCATTCTCATTGCGGATAATACGCCCATAACCTGTCGCATCATCAACGATTGCAGAGAGAACCGTAACTCCATTGGCCTGTTTTCTATGCTGTTCTACCAAAGCTGTAAGTGTATCTCCTGTTATAAGAGGAGTATCTCCGCAGAGCACAATGGTATCTCCCTCTGTTCCTATAAAATCAAGCGCACATTTAACTGCGTGTCCTGTACCAAGCTGTTCTGTCTGCTCAGCATAATCTACAACATCATAAATTGCATCCTTAACCTCATGTGCCTTATAACCTACTATAACACATACATCATAAGCTCCGGCATCCTTAGCCGCCTTTATGACATAGTGAACCATAGGCTGTCCAAGACACTTATGGATAACCTTCGGCAAATCCGAATTCATTCTGGTTCCTTTACCTGCCGCCAATATAACAGCTTTTAATTTATTCATTATAATTCCCTCATATTCCATATATTGTATATTATCCAAATAATCTTTCCATAGTATACCTTGTTATTCTGTAAATTTCAAGCAACAAGAGGATTTTGTCACACAAAGAACACATATGTATCTTAAAATAAAAAATCCCAGTGCTATGTGGAGTAGCACTGGGTTCAGAGAAAGGAGTCGATTATAAATTCCTATTAGGCTATTTATAACGTGGTTAGTTATTACTAACTTCATGTATTATATTAGTATATCCTAACTCGAATGTCAATAGTTTTTTACATTTTTTATTTTTATTCTTTAACCTCAAATCCGGCAAGCTTTACCGCTGCCTTAACTCTATCCATAGGAAGCTCCCTGTCATAGGATATAACAGCAGTTTTCTTTTTAAGGTTCACAACTGCTGACGCACCATCGATAGAATTGATAGCCTTAGTTACTGTTCTCACGCAGTTATCACAATGCATGCCTTCTATATGCACTGTAACCTCGCCTAACTTATTGCCCTCTAATTCCTTAACCGGAATTGGAGCCGAGTCGCCACCGCCACCGCAGCAGCCGCCTTCTCCTTTAAAATGCTTAACAGAGCTTCTTACCGCAAAAAATATAATTATCAATAATACGCATACAATAATTACATTACCCACGCTTATCACCTCCATCCATTCCCTTTACCTGATGGCAGTATCCTCCACAATGTCCGCAATCGCCACCACATTGAATAGACTTTCCGTTCTTCTTATCACGCACCATACTTCTTATTATAAGCGCAACTATCCCTATCAAAACTACTAATACCACAAATGTTCCAGGTGTCATAGTCGTTCTCCTTCCTTAATACTATAAAAAGGCGGTACATAGAAAAGTGTAGCTACCCTCCCTGTACCGCCCATATGTTACAGTATATATTACTATTTTATGTTATAAAATATCTTATTATGCAACACTCTTTGTATTTACCTTATCATACTTGTTAGGTCTGAACAAGAGGTAGAAGAATCCAATTACAAGGAGTATAGCTATTGCTGTGAATACGCCAAATGTTCCATCGATTACCAATGTACCAATCTGGAATACGCAAAGTGCAACTACATAAGCAAGTAAGCACTGATATCCGATAGCAAACCAGAACCACTTACCATTGTTCATCTCACGCTTTATAGCACCCATAGCTGCGAAACATGGTGCGCAGAGAAGGTTAAATACAAGGAATGAGAATGCAGCTATCTGAGACATTGAAGCCTGTAAGTTGCCCCATACCTCGGCACCATCTTCTGCAACCTCCTCGAATCCATAGAGGATACCAAATGTACCAACAACGTTCTCCTTTGCAACAAGACCTGTGATGGCTGCAACTGCTGACTTCCATGTGCCCCAACCAAGTGGCTTGAATATCCATGCAAATGCCTCACCAATCTTAGCAAGTATACTGTGATCCATTTCAAGTGTCTCAAGCATCTTGAACTGACCATCTACCCAACCAAAGTATGATGTGAACCATACGAAGATTGTTGAAAGTGTGATGATTGTACCAGCCTTCTTGATGAATGACCAGCCACGCTCCCATACGCTACGGAGTACACCACCGATTGTAGGAACATGGTAAGGAGGAAGCTCCATAACGAAAGGAGCAGGATCTCCGGCAAACATCTTTGTCTTCTTTAATATAATACCTGATAAAATAATTGCTGCTATACCAATGAAGTAGCATACAGGTGATACCCATGAAGCACCATCAAATAACGCACCTGCAATAAGTGCAATTATAGGAAGCTTAGCACCACAAGGTATAAATGTTGTAGTCATAACTGTCATTCTACGGTCACGCTCGTTCTCGATTGTACGAGATGCCATAACACCAGGAACACCACAACCTGTACCTATAAGAATAGGTATGAATGATTTTCCTGAAAGACCAAACTTACGGAAGATTCTATCCATGATGAAAGCAACTCTCGCCATATATCCGCACTCCTCAAGGATTGCAAGGAAGAGGAAGAGTACAAGCATCTGAGGAACGAATCCAAGTACCGCACCAACACCGGCTACAATACCATCAAGAATAAGTCCTGATAACCAGTCAGCACAATTCAAAGCATTTAAAAGCTTCTCAACTGCTGGTGGAATAATATCGCCAAACAATACATCGTTAGTCCAGTCTGTAACAAAGCCACCGACTGTTGTAACTGATACATAGTAAACTCCCCACATAATAAGTGCAAATATAGGAAGTGCAAGAATTCTGTTTGTAACTATCTTATCTATCTTATCTGAAACGCTAAGCTTCTGTCCTGACTTGCCCTTCTTTAAACAGCTTCCAATGATTGATGTAATGTAATTATATCTCTCATTTGTGATAATACTCTCTGTATCATCATCGAAGTCCTTCTCTAACTGTGCAATCTCTGCATCTGTGTTAGGAACAGTTGTAAGCTGAGCCTTAATCTTCTCATCCTTCTCGATAAGCTTTATAGCAAAGAATCTCTTCTGTGCATCTGCTATCTCAGAGCCTAAGTTTGCCTCAACAGATGAAATTGCGCTCTCAACCTTCTCATCGAAGCTATGTACAAGCTTAACATCTGCCTTCTCGGTAGCAAGCTTAACTGCCAAATCAGCAGCTTCCTTAACTCCGTCACCCTTAAGTGCTGAAATCTCAACTACCTTACAGCCAAGCTTCTCAGCAAGCTTATCAATCATAATCTTATCGCCATTTTTTCTTACAAGGTCCATCATGTTTACAGCCATAACAACTGGTATACCAAGCTCTATAAGCTGTGTTGTAAGATAAAGGTTTCTCTCAAGGTTAGTACCGTCGATGATATTAAGAATAGCATCCGGCTTTTCATTTATAAGGTAATTTCTCGCTACAACCTCCTCAAGAGTGTATGGAGAGAGTGAGTAAATACCAGGAAGGTCAGCGATTGTGACATCCTTATTGTGTTTTAATTTTCCTTCTTTTTTCTCTACAGTAACGCCAGGCCAGTTACCTACTCTCTGGCTGGCACCGGTCAATGCATTGAACAGTGTTGTCTTACCACTATTCGGATTACCGGCTAAAGCAATTGTGATTGCCATAATAAGTATCCTCCTTATGTAATATCTGTGTCACTATTCTACTGATATCATTTCAGCATCAGCTTTTCTGACAGAAAGCTCGTAACCTCTGACTGTTACTTCCACCGGATCTCCAAGTGGTGCAACCTTTCTCACATAGATTTCAACACCCTTTGTTATACCCATATCCATGATACGTCTCTTAACAGGGCCTTCTCCTGTGAGCTTAACAACCTTAACGGTCTCACCCACCTTGACGTCTTTCAGTGTTTTCATCAAATCTTCCTCCCTTCCGGTCAATTTCACTTAAGCTACCATGATTTTGTTTGCCATATCTTTTCCTATGGCAACTCTGGAGTCTCTTACATTTAAGATCATGTTACCATTAATTGTAGATACGACTGTAACCTCTGTACCCACAACAAGTCCGAGATTCTCAAGAAATCTCCTAGTTTCATCCTTGCCACCTACACGGGCTATAACATTTGCTTCTCCCTCATTTACCATTGATAAAGGCATCATGTTTTCACTTCTTTCTTGTTTATCGTTAGTTAGTTAATTTGAACTAACCTTTTATCATTGAAATGTTAGCTCAACCTAATTCATTTGTCAATACCTTTTTTTATTATTTTTATAGTTTGCATTACCCCATTTTTTGTGTTAGTATTTCCTTGTATCTGTACCAGATAAAAGGGGCAATGCAGAAATATATAAGTGGGGTATTATACATGAAAATACAAGAATCAGCCGAGGACTACCTCGAGGCAATCTTATACTTAAGTGAACGCAATGAGCATGTTCGTTCCATCGATGTAGTTCATCACCTTGGTTTATCCAAGCCAAGCGTAAGTGTTTATCTTAAGAATTTAAGAGTAAACGGATATTTGAATATGGATGAGAAGGGTTACCTGACACTGACAGAAACAGGAATGGAGATAGCCTGTAAAATATACGAGCGTCATAAGGTTCTTTCGCAGATATTTATATCACTCGGTGTAAATGAGGACACAGCTTATGAGGATGCATGTCGTATAGAGCACGATTTGAGTGATGAGACATTTCAGGCATTAAAGAAGCATTATATTGGTGAACTTAAAGAACAATAATACATAAAAAAGTCCCCCTAAAAGGCATTATATTTTGCTATTTAGGGGGACTCTTTTATTTTTCTATAGCTCTGGTTAATTTTTTTCTGCAATGGAAGAATGCAGGTATCAGGAAGCTGTCTGCAAACAGCCATGCAAGCGGGCTCGCAATACATGCACCGGTGAATCCAAATATTGGCACAAATATTGCTCCTGCAATACTTCTTGCCACCATCTCAAACACACCCGCAATTACTGCAAATACGGAAAATCCCATTCCCTGTATAGTAAATCTCACTGTATTTACAAATGTAAGCAGGAAATAAAATGCCACATTGATTACAAGGAATCGATGATTGAGACTTAATATCTGGTCACTTTTCTCATCCATGAACAGCATCGCAAGCTGGTCGCTAAATAAGAGAACCACTCCCATCATAACAGCCGATACAACAAAGCCGCATATAACCGCGGATTTAAGACCTTTGCTTACTCTGTCTATCTTTCCTGCTCCCACATTTTGTCCGGCATATGGTGCCATAGTCTGTCCTAGTGCATCAAGAGGACACATTAACAGTGATGTTATCTTTGTTCCTGCTGTCATGCTGGCAACATATAGTGAACCGAGCCCATTTACAGCAGTCTGTAATATAACTGAGCCTATACCTGTTATAGAATACTGAAGTCCCATAGGAAGTCCTACTCCCATAAGGCTTACCATATAAGATGATTCAGGCTTCATATCTCCCTGCTCCATCTTAAGAATATCAAATCTCTTTTTCATAAAGAATATACATATAACACCTGATACTCCCTGTGATATAACAGTTGCAAGTGCTGCTCCCTCAACATTCATTCCAACAATTACTATAAGAATATAGTCAAGTCCTATATTAATAATAGATGATATGGCAAGGAATATAATCGGTGATTTGCTGTCTCCAAGCGCCCTGATTATAGCTGCGGTAATATTATAAAGTATTGTGCATGGTATTCCTGCAAAAATTATTACTATATATATGTATGCATATTCAAATATATTATCAGGCGTATTCATGAGCCTGAGCATAGGCTTACAAAATACTATCATAAGTATTGTGAGCAAAACTCCAAATATCACACTTAACCATATACTGTTTGCCACCATCTTTCTTAAGCCACGGTAGTCCTTAGCGCCAAATCTCTGTGCGACCAATACCGCAAATCCACTGCAAAATCCCATACAAAAGCCTATAACGATGAAGTTAAGACTGCTTGTCGAGCCTACACCTGCAAAAGGATCAACCCCAAGATACCTGCCTACAATCATAGTATCTACCATACTATAAAATTGTTGAAACAATAATCCCAAAAACATAGGAAATGCAAAACCTATGATAAGCTTCATTGGTGATCCTTCAGTCAAATCCTTTACACTTGCTGCCTTCTTTGTCTTTTCTGCACGCATCTTACCGGCCTCCTTTGTAATATATTTACCAGTTATAAATAATTGATATTTGCTTTTTTATGTGTAAAGCATACTCATTATAGCACTTAATTTTACAGAATCAAGATGGCATTTAGTAAATTTTTAAGTTGTTATTTGGTTATTTGTTATAGTTAATTTTTTACCATATATGCTTAATATCCATACACGCAAAAAGTGCCATCTTAATGGGATTTTATCTTCCAAAAAGACGGCACCTTTTACTCGTAAAAGCAAACTATAAAATTATAAATGTATCAGCAAAAAAAGTATCAGTCATAATTATT
>CAVELH010000047.1:7937-14630 GCA_963616385.1 bacterium
TTATTAACCCTCTATCTGGATGAAGTGATTCTCTTCAACCTTCTGAGTCTTGTCTTCCTTAGGAACATTCAGCTTAAGAACACCATTCTCATAAGCGGCATGTATCTGTTCCTTAGTGATACCCTTTCCAACATAGAAGGTTCTCTTGCACTGACCAAATGTGCGCTCCTTATATACATACTTACCACCATCATCCTTCTTCTCAGCTTCCTCAGTATGCTTAGCTGAAACTGAAAGATAACCATCCTTAAGCTCAACCTTGATATCCTGCTTGTCATATCCCGGCAGCTCCATATAAAGCTTATAGTGGTCCTCATATTCCTTAACGTCTGTGCTTATTCCATATGTGTTCTGCTTAGCAGGTGCAGGCTGCTGTCTGTAATCATCACCGAAATCTCCAAAAAAGCTGTTTACTAAATCACTATAAATACTAGGTACTAACATAAGTCATTCCTCCTTAAACATGTATATGTTATATAATTATCATTCTTTATCAAATAAAACCCCAACTAATTAATGTTCCTGTTAATTACGTCTGTTTCATTTGTTATATTTAATATATAACATATTGTTAGCACCGTCAAGAGGTGAGTGCTAACAATTTTGTGAAGAATGTGTGAAGTTATAAAACCTCTTCTAATATATTATCGACATCGTAGTCTGGTGAATATTTGACGGCAATATTGTATATTGTCTCAATTATAGAAATATCTGTCTCTAATTCATCCGATATCTGAGATATTGATTTCCCCTTTTTAATTTTTGCAATAATCTGAAATATTAACTGCTTTGTTTGTCCCACGGACATTCCTTCTTCTCGTCCTGCGGACAATCCCTCCTCACGTCCAACTGACATTCCCTCCTCGAAGCTGTCCCTCTTCTCCAGTTCTATCTGCCTATCAAATGTATAATCCAATCTCATAATCTTTTCTACCTCCGAACGACGTTCTACCAGAAAATCCTTAAGTATATTGTTCTCAATACACTCATCAATTGCTGTCTTAAGTGCAAGAGTAAGCTTCTGCTTCCCGTACATATCCACATACAGTTGCACACATTCTATAAACTGCATATATTCTTTAAGAAATGTGCAGCTTCCAAGCAGCTCTTCGTTATAACCCTTATTGATATTATATACTGTACATACCAGCTCAAGCTCAGGTCTCTCTGTAGGTCTCTCATATGCCTCTGAGAGCTTAAGCTCATACTTCTCCGGTTGCTTCTCCCTTCCATTGTAAAACACTACAAATCTTGGTGTCGGAATTTTAATAAGCTTACTTCCAAGAAGATTCTTATCCTTGAGCATATTCTCAAGCATTGGTGTCACATATGTAAGATTCCTCATTGGCATATTAGGACACACCGTTGACTGATGCTCAAACATATTAAGGTAAAAATCAATCACAAATGCAGAATCATTTCTTATTGTGAGAGATATTCCACCCTCCAATGTGCATATCTCAACCATCTCCGGATTAGTATGGCTTGAGCCATTGATTGCATTGTATAATGCAAGTGCATTTTTCTTGTCCTCCAGCAACATACAAAATACGTCACTTTTGTATTCTCTGTTACCCATATAAATACCTCCTGTCCGCAGGAGTATATCAGTAATATATTATCATGAAAACTCCTGCTTTTAAATTTTTATTGTGAATTTTAAAAGCATGAATTTTCAAGATTTTTAGAATTATTAATCAATATGAGCTGTCTTGCCATATAACGCAAAACACATAAGATGAAAATATGCTTTGAGCGTATACTAGCATAATTATATTAATTAGTCAATATATTTTTGACTAATTTAAGAATTATTTGCCGCCACAAACATTTACACACAGCATTTCTCTTCCTTAAACTCACTCCTGCACATAAATGTTCCACACAGTATAAATATAAAGCATACAACCCATGTCACAGGCTCGCATATGCATACAGCCACATATCCATACACCGGCACAACCCATATCGCAAATATAATTTTGCCAAGCAGTTCAAGTCCACTACATATGAGAGGCATAAGAAGATGCTTCATGCCCTGCAATGCATTTCTAAGTATTACAAGAACTGCCATAGGCGGAATCATAGGTATACTTATGCGAAGATACATCGCAGCACTTCTTATCACCTCAGGATTTTTACTTCCTGTAATTAACCTTATAACGTCAGGTGCAATCGTAAATGTGAATATAAGTGCAAATATCCACCATATTCCGTACAGAACAACCGCCGTTATTATCCCCTTCATCATACGCTTTCTCTTGCCAGCACCATAGTTCTGGCTTGTATATGTAGCTATACTCGTTCCAAGCGCAAGTCCCGGTGTGTAAAAAAACTCTGCCAGTCTCCTCGCACCAACCTGTGCCGCAATATATACATTTCCAAGGGCATTAATACTTCCCTGCAAAACCACACTTCCTATATTATATATTGCACTCATAAGTGCCATGCTAAGTCCTGAGCCAAGCATATCTATAACAAATGTTGGCTGTACACGAAAGCTCTCCTTGGAAATGCGAAGCTCCTCATAGTTTCTTCTTATATATATGTAACCAAAAAATGCACTTATTCCCTGTGCTAAGACAGTCGCTATCGCAGCACCTCTTACTCCCATGGAAAGAGGTCCCATAAACCATATATCAAGTCCTATATTTAATACACTGCTCGTAAACAAAAGTATCAATGGTGTCACGCTGTTACCTACTGCCTGCAATATGGCAGCTTCCATATTATAAAGCATTGTAAGCGGTATTCCTGCCAATATTACGGTAAGGTAGCTTACTGCCCCAGACATAAGCTCATCTGAAACCTGCAATGCATGTAGAAGTGGATATCTTGTTATAATCGTAACCAATGTGAGAAGCACCGCAAAGCCCATAGATAATGCAGTCATCCAACAAACAGATTTCTTTACACCCTTATTGTCCCCTGCTCCAAAATTACGACTGACTGATAATGCCAGACCATTGTTAAGACCAAACGCAAAATTAGTAATAAGACTATATAAAGCTGTTGTAGCACCTATCTCAGCTAATGCACCATCGCCAAGTATGTTGCCCGCTATAGATGTATCTGCCAGATTATAAAACTGCTGCAATAAATTACCTATAAAAAGCGGCAATGCAAATTTTAAAACGACATTGAACGGGCTTCCATTTGTCATATCAAGAACACGACTTTTTGATGTTTTGTCCATATCTGTTTTCTTCCTTTCTCATGCTCAAATTGCTTTAATTTATAATGTATTTTATATAAAAAATGTTATTGCCGCTATCATTCAAACGATATATACTATAACAAAAGCGACAAAGGAGCAGTTATGATACTAAACAGAACACACATCAATATAGACCATAGCGGACGTGAGCTTCCTGAGAAGGGTATGCAATTATTCTATCTTTATGCCAACGAAGGCAACATACATGAATATGTCGCAGGATGTATACCCTCACATTGGCACAACGCATTAGAAATATTTGTTTTGCTTCGTGGAAGGGTGCAAATAGGAATTAATGACCAGATATACACATTAACACCCGGTGAAGGCTGTTTCATAAACTCAAATGTTCTTCACTCATTTACTGCCATGACGGATGAACCATGTCTGTACCGCTCATTTGTATTTGAAAGCAGTATAGTAAGTGGAACACCGGGCAGTATATTTGACACTAAGTATGTACGCCCACTTATGGAAAATGGTCCTGCATTTATCAGATTTACAGACACCGATGATAATAAAGAATACTTCAGTAATTTTGATAAAACCTTTGATTTATGTGTGAATGAGCCATACGGATATGAATTTGTAACCAGAGATTATCTCTCAAAAATAATTTTATTCACAAAGGATAAGGCACGTCTTGAACAATTAGCAAAAATTCCAGAAAGACAGGACTTAAGAATCAAGCAGATGCTTGCATGGATTGAAAAAAATATCGACAAGGCAATCACCGTATCAGAAATTGCAGCAAGTGTAAACATTTGTGTGCGCGAATGTCAGAGAATATTTAACAAATATATGCATTATAGCCCTATGGAATATGTTCGTAGAAAAAGAATATTTATGGCTGCCGACAAAATCGTTGGAACTGACACTCCAATTACAGATATCGCCATAGAATGTGGATTTTCAAGCCATAGCCATTTCACCAGACAATTCAGGGAGCTTGTCGGTGAAACGCCTACAGCCTACAGAGCTTCGCATACTCCTAAGCTATAATTTGTCGTCAACCTTATTTACAACATATATACCAACACAGACAAGGGCTAACGATATAATTCCAGTTATTCCAAATGCCTGTTTCTTTTCATCTAACAACAGTGCGGATAAAATAACCCCGAATACCGGATTCATAAATCCGAATACCGCAACCCTTGATATAGGGTTATATTTAAGCAGTATTCCCCACAGCGAATATGCCACAGCGGACACAAACGCAAGATATATCAACATTCCCACAGCAGCAAACGAAATGTTATGTATATTTCCGCCCATAGCAAGTCCCATCACACATAAAATCGCTCCGCCAAATACGAATTGATACCCGCTTAACATCACAGGATTATCATCCCGCGAATATTTCTTTAGAAATACGGATGAAAATGCATATGCAACAGTTGATAAAAATATTGCTCCCTCACCCAAAATGCTAAGCTTAAAATCCATTCCATTCAGATTTATAAGCACAACACCCGCAAAGCCTATAACACAGCCTATCAGCTTTCCGGCTCTTATTTTTTCCTGATGAAATATATATCCTGATACAAGTATTGCCACAAATACATTTACTGCCTCTATAACGGATGCTTTAACCCCGCTCGTATGTGCCAGACCGACATAGAAGAAAAAATATTGTAAAACTGTCTGTAACAGACTTAACCATACTATCTTTCCTATGGCAGATTTTTTTGGTTTTATCATTTTGCCATCAAGCATACTTCCTATTATTATGGCTAATATTCCTGCAAGTACAAATCTCATTCCCGCAAATAATATCTGTGACGCTGTATCTGTTGATTCTATGTTCCACAATCTATAGCCTATTTTTATACACGGAAATGCACTTCCCCATAACAGACAGCATAGCATTGCACCAAACCATACAACGACTGTCTTTCTCATATTTTCTTCTATATTTATTCCTCGCATTTGTTTATTCTTCATTCTTGTTACCTTTTTGACCTTCCAAAGAATTACCGAATTAGATTATATGATAATTTTCTTCATCTGTCATCTCAATACACAAAATAAAGACTGCCACAAGAAACCTTTTATAGTTCCAAGTGGCAGTCTCATTTCATTTCTATACAATCTCTATTCAATTAATGTTTCTTGGATTTCGATGTACCAGCCTCAGGCTGTTCTGCGTTGTGGTTTGCTGTTGCGTAAACCTTAGGCATAACTTTCTTTTTCTTCAATGGGTGCTTTGGATTCTTATCCATATATATCGCTTCCTTTCATATTACACAATCACTATTATTCAATAGCAATGTAATTATCCTGTTCAATAGCCTTGCTGTCCTTCTTAGGAATTGTCAACTGTAGGATACCACTCTCATACTTAGCATGTATATCCTCCTGCTTTACATCAGCGCCAACATAGAAGCTCCTTGACATGCTTCCCGCATAACGCTCACGCCTGATGTACTTAC
Organism: bacterium; assembly: GCA_963616385.1. Classification (GTDB taxonomy): domain Bacteria; phylum Bacillota; class Clostridia; order Lachnospirales; family Lachnospiraceae; genus Coprococcus_C. The sequence continues at coordinate 13,590 of CAVELH010000047.1, forward strand.
CAGTTTTCTTATCCTTCTCATCCTTATCAAGGCCCTTAGCGGCAGATATGGTAATGTATCCGTCGTTCAACTGTACGTTGACCTCATCCTTCTTGAAGCCAGGTAAATCAATATCTACCTCATAGCCTTCATCTGTTTCACGGACATCGGTCTTCATCATGTTCTTAGCATGTTTACCATATAATGGATTCTTAGCTGGGAAGAAATCCTTAGCAAAATCCTTCTCAAAATCATCCATCCAATCATCAAATAAGCTTTCTCCAAAAATACTAGGTCTCAACATAAGTCATATCTCCTTTCATATAACAAATCGACTTTTGTATCTTTAGCACTATCAGAGAAATCTGAGGTGTTGCAATATTATATTGAGTCGAACTACACGTTTCATAACATTGGATATCAGGTAACTCTTCTTATCTTTTTTACCTCTTCCTTTGTTATGCCCTTACTATACACCCATTTGTTAGCACTGTCAAGAGGTGAGTGCTAATATTTTTGTGAAGATTTTGTGAAGTTGATGATTTACTTGATTTATATTTTAAAATCATTTTTCTCTACTTATTCATATATTTGTATTTACTGTTTATTGAATACTTATTCTATATATGTTATACTCATCTTGTATAATTGAATAGAAAGTAGGATGTGATGTTCCGATTATTTGATGCCCTCTAGTTTACAAAGGAGGGTGATGCCCTATGAACACAATGGAAGTTTTAACTTTATTGTTAGTAATTTTTGCGGCTCTATCTTACATAGATAATCATAACGATAAAAAGAAATAGCACCCTCCACCCCAAGGTTGGTGCTATTTCTTTTAGTATCCATACTGAGGGCAAATCGGACTCACATCCGATTTACTTTAAGTAGATTATACACCAGAGTGGTTGAGAAATCAACCACTCTTTTTATAATTGTTTTTTCAGCATTTCTTTCATATTCCACTCCGGATGCTCCAAAACCAGCTCCAGAAGCCGTTTTAACGTCTCCCCAATCTCTTTCCCCGGCTTCATGCCCGCCTGGATCAGATCGGCTCCGGTG
>CAVELH010000048.1:0-14389 GCA_963616385.1 bacterium
GTGCAGTACAGGGCTACATGGCATTAGAGAAGCCGGGAAGTAAGTGGCATATACACGGATGGGTTGCTATTTTTGGATGTTATGTGCTTATGATGTACTACACCACCGTGTCGGGATGGATGGTTACATATTTTTATAAATTCGTGTCCGGAGAGTTTAAGCCGGGTATGAATGTTGAGGATACAGGCGCAGTATTTAGTAATTTGCTTGCAGATCCTCTTCAGATGGCATTTTGGATGATACTTACGGTTATCTTAGGATTTATAGTTTGCAGTCGCGGACTTCAGAATGGACTTGAGAAGATAAGCAAGGTAATGATGAGCGCACTTCTGATTCTTATAGTAGTGCTTGCAGTACACAGCTTAACTCTATCCGGTGCCGGTGAGGGTATACGCTTTTACCTTATCCCTAACCTTGATACTGTACGGGAGGTTGGAATAGGGAATGTAATATCAGCAGCCATGAATCAGTCATTCTTCACACTTAGCCTTGGTGTAGCTGCGATGGAGATATTCGGCAGTTATATGGATAAAGAGCATGCGTTAGCAGGCGAGGGTGCTAAGATATGTATACTTGACACATTTGTCGCTGTAATGTCAGGACTTATAATCTTCCCTGCATGCTTTAGCTATGATGTGGAGGTTACAGCAGGACCTAAGCTCATATTTGTAACACTCCCTAATGTATTTGTAAATATGGCAGGTGGACGTATATGGGGTTCGCTGTTCTTCTTATTTATGACATTTGCGAGCTTCTCTACAGTTATTGCAGTATTTGAGAACATAATGTCATTTTGTATGGACACATTTGGATGGAGCAGAAAAAAGGCTTCACTTATTAATTGTATAGCTGTACTTATTACAAGTATGCCTTGTGTACTTGGCTATAATGTATGGAGTAACCTGCACCTTATAGGTGGAAGAGATGTGCTTGACAGCGAGGATTTCATAGTAAGTAATCTCCTGCTTCCTATTGGTTCACTTGTTTACCTGTTATTCTGTGTAACTAAATGGGGATGGGGCTTTGATAATTATATTGAAGAGGCAAATACAGGTAGTGGCTTAAAGCTTGGAAGATGGCTTAAGCGTTACTTCCAGTTTATCCTCCCGATATTGATTCTTATTATACTTATTCAGGGCTTGCTGTAGATAATAGGGAGTTGATTTACATATGAATGAAAAAAATGAGATAAACAACGAAATAGATGATGAAATTGATAACGAAATAAATAACGAAGTAAACAGTGATATTGACAATGGTGTAACCAAGAAGAAAACCGGTAAAAGGATAAAGCTTCCCAAATTTGTTTACAAGGTAATCCTTTTGGCTGTAGTTGTCATTGCTATAATAGTTGCCGTTAAGATTTTTCTTGGAAGAAGTAGGGTAAAAACAACTGTCATAACAAGCACTGAGTTAGAGCAGGTATTACAGATAAGTGATTTGGCAACCTATAACGCGGCATATAATGGCATAGCATGTGTATATAACAGTAAGAATAAGGTCGCTTATTATGTATCATATGAGTCAGATGTGAAGCTTGGAATAGATATGAACGACATAACTGTTGAGATAGAGGATGCCTCAGAGGGTGAGGTTGCATCAGATGGAAATGCGGCAGCAAAAAAGGTTATAGTTAATCTTCCTGAGATACGAATTAAGGATATTATCGTTGATATGGCATCACTTGATTATATGTTCTTTGACAAGAAATATGAGACGGAGGATGTGTCAAGTCAGGCATATTCAGCCTGCATTGCGGATGTAGGAGAAGAGAGCAGAGCTAATGATGATATATATGTGCTTGCAAGAGAAAACTGTGAGAATGTTGTAAAGGCAGTTATCAATCCTATTTTAGAAAGTCAGGATGAGGAGTACATATTAGAGATAAGATATGAGGGGGATATATCATGAAAAGAATTATAGCTGTAATCAGTATGTGTGTTATGATGATGTGCTCCCTGTCAGCCTGTGGCTTAAAGCAAAAGGACACATCTGTTGAAAAGGTAATCAATATCACTCAGATGAAGGCAATATGTGAGCTTGCAACATTGGAGTGTTACTATCATAATGTGGCAAAGGTAAGCAAGGAGAAGGATGTACTTTGGTGGGACACAAAGGCTGAGCTCTGGATAGAGTACTCAGGTATAGTTAAGGTCGGAGTAGATATATCGGACCTTGACCTTGAGGTTGATGGTGATGTTGTAAATATAACTATGCCTAAGGCAACTGTGCTTAGCTGTGAGGTTGATGAGACAAAGCTTAACAAGGATTCCTATATTATGATTAGAGAGGGCTTGGGAGCGGAGAAGATAACCGCTGATGACCAGACGCTTGCATTCCAGACAGCTCAGGATAGCATGAGGGAGGCAGCAGAAGCAGATGAGGAGCTTATAAGTCAGGCACAGCAGAGGGCAGAGGATTTGCTTGAGAGCTACATCAACAATGTAGGCGAGATGCTTGGCAAGAAGTATACCATCAACTGGAATATAATTTGACTTATGTAAAACCTATTATCAGCTATAGATTTTAGATATTATACTATTCCTAGTAAAATAGTATAATATAACTATAAAAGATAGCGATAGAGGTGATATAAATGAGACAGATATTATGCTTTGGAGATTCAAATACATACGGACTTGTACCTAAGGAGAACAGGAGATACCCTTGGGGAGTGAGATGGACCAGTATACTTAACAGCAAGCTGGGACTTGACAATGCGAGGGTTATAGAAGAAGGCTTGTGCGGAAGAACAACTGTATTTGATGATCCGTTAAGAGACCATAGAAATGGTTCTAAATTAATCAGAACAATACTTGAGACTAACGATACACCAGACCAGATAATAATTATGCTTGGCACGAATGACTGCAAAACTGTATATGGTGCTACAGCGGAGATAATAGGCAGAGGTGTGAGGAGAATAATAAGACAGGTAAGAGATTACACAAGAGAGAGCAAAATTCTTCTTGTATCACCTATTCATTTGGGAGAATTGGTGTGGAAAACAGAGTATGATCCTGAATTCTCATCAGACTCTATAGAGGTTTCAAAGGAGCTTGCCAGTGTTTACAGACGAATTGCAAGAGAAGAGGATGTAGAGTTTCTCGATGCCTCAGAGGTAGCCTCCCCAAGTGACACAGATCAGGAGCACTTAAATGAGGAGGGACACCGAAGCTTAGCAGATGCTATATATAAGGCAATAGCACTATAAATCATAGGTATCTAAGAATGAGTGCTTGACACCATCCTTTTTGTAGGCAATGACAGTTTCAAGGTTGACATTTTCAACACTCTTGAATATGTTGCCCTCAACATATGGATTAACCTGTTTTAAGTTTTTGATGAGCTCTTTTATCTCAACACGCTTAGAACGGTTTTCCTCATTGTTGCAGGTTGTACATGTGTCGGTGAACTTACATGCACATTGAATGAAGTGCAGATTATTGTAATCTCTCCATGCCTTGATATCGTCCTCCCTTACAAGATAAAGAGGTCTTATAAGCTCCATGCCTTCAAAGTTCGTGCTGTGGAGCTTAGGCATCATAGTCTGTATCTGCGCACCGTAGAGCATACCCATAAGAATAGTTTCTATGACGTCATCGTAGTGATGGCCTAATGCAATTTTATTGCAGCCCATCTCCCTTGCAAATGAATAGAGGTGTCCGCGTCTCATTCTAGCACACAGATAGCATGGAGATTTCTCGACATTATATACAGAATCAAATATATCAGATTCAAATATTCTGATAGGAATATTAAGCTTTCTTGCATTTTCCTCAATGACCTTTCTGTTGGCAGGGCTATATCCCGGATCCATTACCAGAAACTTTACCTCAAATTCAAATTTATTATGAAGCTTTAATTCCTGAAAGCATTTTGCCATAAGCATAGAGTCCTTACCGCCGGATATACAGACAGCTATTTTGTCGCCGGGTTTAACAAGCTCATATGTGTTTATAGCTCTCGTGAACTTTGACCATATTCTTTTCTTGAAGGTCTTTCGCAAGCTCTGTTCAACATCCTTCGCAATATCCTCATCCCTTGAGGAGTTCATAACGTCCATAAGCCATGCGATATATCCGCCCTCGAGACTGAATGCATTATAGCCCTTGCTTCTTAAATCCTCAGCCACATCTACGCTGAATTTACCTCTGCTACAGCAAATGACAAGTGTCTTAGTCTTATCTACTCTCCCGTCATCAGCTATCTTATCCTTGTTGACAGCTATTGCATCTGGTATGCTTCCGTGTGAAATTTCAACCTCATCTCTGATATCGATAATCTGATATGTGTCAGGGTTTAAGTCCTTTAGCTCATTTATTGTGATACTCATATATATAAATCTCCATTAATAAAAATCTTTTTGCAAAATATTATATATGATTTTAAACAAGGCTTCAAGCTTTACTGATTGCGAAATCTTAGCTTACTTGGTATAATCGGTATATATTTTACATGATGCCTAAAAGCATATTCACAGGAGGAGCGTATGAATTTTTTAGAAGAGCGTATTATAAAAGATGGAATAGTAAAGGAAGGTAATGTTCTTAAGGTTGACAGCTTCTTAAATCATCAGATGGATATAGAATTGTTTGACAAAATTGGAGAGGAATTTAAACGCCGCTTTGCTGATTGTAACATAAATAAAATATTAACCATAGAGGCTTCTGGAATTGGAATAGCCTGCATGGTTGCAAGACATTTTGATGTGCCGGTTGTATTTGCCAAGAAATCTAAGAGCATTAATATAGAGGGGGATGTTTTTGTTGCTGAGGTAGAGTCATTTACACATAAGTGTAAGAATCAGGTTATCGTATCAAAGAAATTCTTAGGACCAGATGACAGGGTGCTTATAATAGATGATTTCCTTGCAAATGGATGTGCTCTTCAGGGACTTATATCTATAGTTTCATCTGCTGGAGCAAAGGTAGAGGGAATAGGAATCGTTATAGAGAAGGGCTTCCAGTCGGGAGGACAGGTCATAAGAAATCTTGGTTATCATTTGGAGTCACTTGCTATAGTTGACAGTATGGATGCAGCTACCGGACATATAGAATTCCGTTCATAGCTAAGAAAGGGGTATACATGAAGGAGATTTATTTACCTGCCACAGACAGGAAAAACAAGCTCCATGTGGTTATATGGGAGCCTGATACGGACATTCGTGCCATAGTTCAGATATCACATGGAATGATAGAATATGTTAAGAGATATGATGAATTCGCAGAGTTCCTTAACAAACATGGAATTCTTGTCATAGGAAATGACCATTTGGGACATGGACTTACTGCTTCAGGGGATGATGACCTTGGATATTTCTGCGAGAACAATATGAGCAGAAATGTAGTAGCTGATTTACATCGTGTAACCTTATATGCGAAGAAGCATTATGGCAGCAAGCTTCCTTATGTTTTATTTGGACACAGCATGGGCTCATTTATGGCAAGACGATACATGATGACTTATGGAAATGAGCTGGATGGAATTATATTGGCAGGCACAGGCAGACAGTCATGGCTAAAGCTTGCTGTAGGAATGTTAAGTGTTGGCATAATAGGTGCGGTAAAAGGGGACAGACACAGAACAACATTTTTGCGAAAGGCTGCATTTAGCAGATATAATTCACATATTGAGAATCCACGTTCAGACAATGACTGGATATCTAAGGATATGGAGCGTGTTGATAAATACAACGCTGACAAATACTGTACATTTTTATTCACGGTTAATGGATATAAGACATTGTTTGAGACGTTGGCATTTATTCAGAATCCTAAGCATATAAAGCATATTCCTAAGAAACTTCCGATACTTATGATATCGGGGGATGAGGATCCGGTTGGTGACTATGGTAAGGGTGTAAAGCAGGTTTACAGGACATACAAGAGAGCCGGAATCAGGAATATCAAGGTAAGGCTTTATAAGGATGACAGACATGAGCTTATAAATGAAATTGACAGAGAGCGTGTGTTCAATGATGTTCTCAAGTGGATTAATTCATATATTGTCTAAGATACAAAAAAGAAACATGAGCATTTTATAATGTTCATGTTTCTTTTTATAAGGAAATATGTGTATATCATTTGTGGGGAATTGAGATATGGCATATCATAAGGCAGTATATTTTTTAATGTTTTTACCGGTAGTTTTGCTGGTGTACCAGTTAGCACCCAGAAAAATACGTTCAGGGGTTTTACTTATATTTAATTATATATTCTTTTATCTTATAAGCGGCAAGCTGATTGCGTTTCTTTTTGGTGCAACGATACTCGTATATTGTATGGGGCTGTTTCTTGAATATTTGAAAAGTCGTTGCACTGTTAAATGTAAGGTCACAGATATTTCAAAGGATGAGAAAAAATTAATAAAAAAGCGTTATAAGAGATATGAGAGAGTTGTTCTTGCTATGGGAATAATGCTTCTTATTGGCGTGCTTGTTTCTGTAAAATATCTTGGATTATTAACAAAATATGCACCTATAGGAATATCATTTTATACATTAAGTGCAATTAGCTATGTTGTTGATATTTATTGGGACAAGCTAAAGGCGTGCAGAAATATAGTAAATGTTGCACTTTTCTTAAGCTTCTTTCCACAGCTTATGGAGGGACCGATATGCTTTTTCAGTGATACAGGGGATGCCCTCGCGAGTGGAGAGCCACTCAAGCTTGATAATATTTCTTATGGATATATAAGAATAATATGGGGGTTGGTTAAGAAGCTTGTCATAGCTGACACGCTATATGTTGCTGTAGCTTTTTTATATGATAATTATACGAATTATAGTGGAGTTATGATTATTGTTGCCGCTGTAGCATATACGATACAGCTATACATGGAATTTTCAGGTTGCATGGATATCGTTATAGGAAGTGGCAGGATGTTTGGTGTTGTTATTCCAGAGAATTTTAACCATCCGTTTGTATCTAAGAGTGCCTCTGAGTTTTGGCGCAGATGGCATATAACATTGGGAAGATGGCTTAAGACTTATGTATTTTACCCTATATCCATGTCAGGTCTGGTGAAAAAATGGAATAAATATGCCAAGGTACATACAGGAAAATACATAGAAAAGATAGTCGTATCAGCGATTGCACTTCTTCCGGTATGGATTTGTAACGGACTTTGGCATGGACCACATCTTAATTATCTATTTTATGGATGCTATTATTTTGTGATTATCATGCTTGAAATCATTCTTGAGCCGGCTGTAAAAAAATTCACAGCTTTATGTCATATAGATGATAAATCTACAGCGTGGCAATGTATCAGAGTGGCAAAAACATGGGTGATTATTTTTACAGGTGAAATGTTCTTTAGAGCTTACAGTGTAGGAATGGGTATATCTATGTTTATGTCGATATTCCACAACTTTGCTATTGACAGCTTGTGGAATGGAGCACTCCTTAAGCTGGGATTAAGCCTGCCTGAGATAATTGTAATACTGCTTAGCTGTGTAATTGTAGGTGTAGGAGAGCATTTCAGGGAGGCAAAGCTTAGTGTCCCTGTAAAATGGGTTATATATGTTGGACTTATTATGCTTGTAGTTATATTTGGGGCATATGGTTCTGGATATCAGGAGGTGGATTTGATATATGCAGGCTTCTAAGATTATCCGTATAATTACATTTTTTGTCGTGATACTTACTGCATTTGCTATTACATCAGAGCTTTTGAATCCTGTACGACTTGGACTTACAAATCAGGTGGCAGAGAGAGACATATATATGACAGAGCTCCTTGCAGAGCAGGAGAATACTGTAGATGTTGTGGTCGTTGGAGATAGTGAGAGCTACACCTTCTTATCGCCAATGACTTTATGGGAGAAAAATGGTATAAATGTGTATCTTGGCGGTCAGTCAGGACAGAAGCTTGTTGAGACCTATTATGGACTTAAGGACATCCTTAAAAAACAATCTCCAAAGCTGATTATTCTTGAGACAAATGTATGCTTCAATGAGCTAAGTAAATTCGCCGAGGCAAGATGTATAGCAGATGAGTTAGTTTACTATTATTTTCCTGTGTTTAAATATCACGGAATCTGGAGAGGGATTGCAGGAGACAGGCATGATGTTCCTGTAAACTATAACGGATTCCAGATTAGAGACACGATTGCACCTTATACCGGAGGTGCATACATGAGCGATACAGCGGAGAAAAGACCGATTTCATCTGTAAACAGATATTATATGAATAAGCTTGTAAAGCTGTGCGAGGAAAATGATATTAAGCTAATGCTTGTAAGCTCACCTTCGCCTCTTAACTATAATATGCAGACACATAATGCACTATCATCTTATGCTTCTGAGCACAATATAGATTATCTTGATATGAACCTTATTACAGATGATATAGGAATAAACTGGGAGACAGATACACTTGATGCAGGAGACCATCTTAATCTGTCGGGTGCACTTAAGGTGAGTGAATATATGTCAACATATCTGGGAGCAAATTATGATTTGCCAGACCATAGAAACGATGATGAGTATAATTATATGAATAAGCGTATGGAGGCATTTCTTAAGGAAATCTTAATATTTTGAATGGTTTTATCTTAATAATTAGGTTGCTATAATGAGAAACATATCAGAGATGGCAACAGGATGTGAGGTATGATATGAAAAATGTACTTGAATATTTGGAGAACACAGCAAGGCTATATCCAGACAAACGTGCTGCGATAGATGATAAGAAAGCCTGCTCATACAGCGAGCTTTTGAAATCGGCAAGAAACATAGGAAGCTATATAGCAGGTATTACAATGAGCAGATGTCCGGTTTGTGTGATGCTTGATAAGAGTGTTGATGTGTTAAAAACATTTATGGGTATAGTATACGCAGGCTGTTTTTATACTCTGATAGATTCCTCGTTTCCGGATGAGAGAATTGATAAGATGCTTGGTGTACTTGAAGCTGAAATAGTTATAACTGACGCTGGCAAAAAGGACAGACTTATAGGAATTGGATATACAGGAGCTATTTTAGATATAGATATGCTGCTTAACATAGGTCAGGCTGATGACGAAAGACTTTTGGCAATAAGAAATGAGATGGTTGATACAGATCCGTTATACTGTAATTTTACCTCAGGTTCAACGGGAATACCCAAGGGAGTTTTAGTATGTCACAGGTCAGTGATAGATTTTATAGATTGTTTTACTGAGCTTTTTGATATTACAGATGAGGATGTTATAGGTAATCAGGCACCATTTGATTTTGACGTGTCGGTAAAGGATATATATAGTGCGATTAAGACCGGAGCAACTATTGTAATTATTCCTAAACAGAAATTTATGTTTCCTAATGCGGTGGTGGATATGCTTGAGGAAAACAATGTGACAACTCTTATATGGGCTGTATCTGCACTTTGCCTGTTAAATAGATTGCATGGGCTTAAGTATAAAGTACCATCACATATAAATAAGATTTTATTCAGTGGTGAGGCTATGCCTGTAAAGCAGTTAAATGCATGGAAATCCTATTACCCTGACGCAATGTTTGTGAATCTGTATGGACCTACAGAGATTACCTGCAACTGTACATATTACATTGTTGACAGAGAGTATGGAGATGATGATAAGCTCCCTATGGGCAATGCATTTCCGAATGAGAGGGTATTCCTTTTAGATGAAAATGATAATGAAATTAAGCCTTATATGGCAAATGTCAGAGGTGAGATTTGTGTGGCAGGAACTTCACTTGCACTTGGCTATTATAACAATGCTGAGATGACAGGAAAGTCATTTGTACAAAATCCGTTAAATAAAAGCTTTTATGAAATAATCTACAGAACAGGTGACCTTGCCTGCTATGACGAAGAGGGAAGGCTTAGCTTTGCAGGAAGAAAGGATTTCCAGATTAAGCACATGGGACACAGGATTGAGCTTGAGGAGATAGAGCGTGAGCTTGTGTCAGTATCGGTGGTATGTCAGGCGTGCTGCTTTTATGATGAAAAGAAGAATAAGGTTGTTGCATATTACGTTGGGGATGAGAACAAGAAAAAGATAATAGATGAGATGAAAACTAAAGTCCCTGAATATATGGTGCCTAACGTATTTATGAATGTCGCGGAGCTGCCTGTGAACAAAAATGGAAAGACTGACAGAAAGCTCCTTAAAGAGCAGTATGAGGGGAGGGCATAAGATGAATATAGAAGAGATGAAGAAGATATCAAAAAGTTATGACACCCCTCTCTATGTATTTGACATCAGTATGGTGAGGAAACGGGTAGAGCTTATAAGGGATATGCTTCCTGCGCAGACTAAGCTTTGCTATGCGGTAAAAGCCAATCCGTTTTTAATTCCATACATATATAAGCTTGTGGACAGGCTTGAGGCCTGCTCACCGGGGGAGTATGAGATATGTATAAGAAATAATATACCGCCCGATATGATAGTGGTTTCAGGTGTGAGCAAAACCTATGACCAGATGAAAAGAGTATTTTCGTACAGTCAGGGAAAGGGACATTATACAGTCGAGTCAGAGGAGAATTACAGGGTTTTAAAGAAATGTGCTGATGAGTCAGGTGTAAAAATAAATGTACTTCTAAGACTTTCTGCAAATAATCAGTTTGGAATGGATGAGGAGACCTTTGGCGAGGTTTTAAAACAGATTATTCAGGATGATAATATGGAGCTTTCAGGAATACACTATTATGCCGGAACGCAGAAAAAGGCTAAGAAGTTTTTGAGTGAGCTTGATTATCTTGAACAGTTTGCCAAGGGCTTGTCAGATGAGTATGGTGTAGAGATTGCTGAGCTTGAGTATGGACCGGGACTTATGGTTTCATATTTTGCAAATGAGACAGATAAGGCTAAGGAAGAGGCAAAGCCTGATGAACAGTTATGTATACTGTCAGAACGGCTGAATTTACTTGAGGGATATGATTTTGTCACGGTAGAGCTTGGAAGATTTTTAGTGTCGGAATGTGGATATTATTTTACACATATAACAGATGTTAAGCAGACAGGAGATACAGGATATCTTATAGTTGACGGAGGAATACATCAGCTTAATTATTATGGCTGGATGATGGGAATGAAGCAGCCATATATAGAGCAGCCACATGAAAGAGATGGTGCAGGTTACAGTAAATGGACCGTATGTGGCTCGCTGTGTACCGTAAATGATGTGTTGGCAAGAGATGTTGGCTTAAGTGAACCAGTTATAGGAGATGTGCTTGTATTTGAAAAATGTGGAGCATATTCAGTAACAGAGGGAATGGCATTATTTTTAAGCAGAGAGCTTCCTCAGATTCTTGTTATAGATGATGACAGGAAGGTAACAAAGCTTAGAGGAATAATACAGACAAATATATTAAATTCAGAAATGGAGGAGTAACAATGGAACAGTTATTAGAGATATTAGAGGAGATTGCACCGGGAGAGGATTATGAGAATTGTACAACACTTATAGATGACCATATCTTAGATTCATTTGCGATATTATCGCTTGTGTCTGAGATAGAGGATACATTTGATGTTGAGATATCACCGGCATTGCTTGTGCCTGAGAATTTTAATTCAGCAGCCAAGCTGTGGGAGATGATAAGCCGCCTGAAGGGAGAATGATAACGTGGATGACTGACACCAAGATATTGTGCTTAAGGATTAATAAGGGTAAATTCATTTTTGTGGAAGGTTATTAACCCCTCATCCCTCATTTTTCCAAGCTCATTTGACAGGGCACTGCGTTCCACATTCAGATAGTTTGCCATCTGCTGGCGGTTAAATGGTATATGGAACGTGGTGCTGTTATTTATTACAGCCTGAGCAGAAAGATAGGTGAACACACGCTCTCTTATGGTCTTTGCTGAGGTACAGAATATTCTGGTTGAGAGAGTGAGATTTTTCTTGACACATATAGTAAGAAGATTTTTTAAAACCTTGGAGTGCCACGATTTACTTACATTTGTCTCACTGTTTATAAAATTAAGCTTAAGAAAGAATATATCGCAGGGCTCCGCAGCAATAACATCAACCATCATTGGCTCGCCTGACAGAGCATAGGTTTCCGCAAATACATGTCCACTTGGGACATTGCTTATTATGGTTTCATTTCCCCACACATCTATATTTTCGATATTAACACTTCCTTTTATGACAAAGCAGAGTTCATTTACGATATCGCCTGCATGAAATAATATGGAATGTTTGTCGTAGTGTTTAGTTCTGGTATTTGTGCATGATTTTATGTCATTTAATTCAGCCTCAGATAAATTTTTAAAAATAATTAAATCAGATAGCATATATTTCTCCTTTTTGTTGTTAAAACAACGTAATGCATAATGGAATTATAGTATATTCAATATGAAAATACAATATACGTTAAATTACAATATAACTATGGAGGAGATTATAATGGTTAGAAGAATAATTCATATAGACGAGGACAAGTGCAATGGTTGTGGAGCCTGTGCAAATGCCTGCCATGAGGGTGCGATTGGAATGGTAAATGGTAAGGCGAAGCTTCTTCGGGATGATTATTGCGATGGCTTGGGAGACTGCCTTCCAACCTGCCCTACCGGAGCTATCACATTTGTGGAGCGTGAGGCAGCAGAATATAATGAGCAGGCAGTTCTTGAGAACATGAAGAAGAAAAAAGCTATGCAGGGTGGTAATACAGCTCATGCAGCATTTTCGGGTTGTCCGGGACAGAGAATGAAGCAGTTTAACAGAGTTGATGAGAGTTCACACCCTGATACAGAGGCGGTAAATGAAAAGCCGGCAGCAAAGCAGCAATCACAGCTTGGTCAGTGGCCTTGTCAGATAAAGCTTGTCCCTGTAAATGCCCCTTACTTTGATGGTGCTAAGCTTCTTATTGCCGCAGACTGTACAGCTTATGCATATGCTAATGTTCATGAAGAATTTATGAAGGGGAAGATTACAATTATAGGATGCCCTAAGTTAGATGATGTAGATTATAGCGAGAAGCTTACACAGATTATAGCTAATAATGACATTAAGAGTGTTACCGTACTTCGCATGGAGGTTCCTTGCTGTGGAGGACTTGAACATGCGGCTATAACAGCATTAAAGAATAGCGGTAAGTTTATTCCATGGCAGGTTGTCACATTTTCTATAGATGGAAGGATATTGGAGTAGAAATATAATAAAGCCTGTGATATTATAAGCAAAATATATTCTTTGGAATGGATATATCTGTAGTATTGGATAATTAATGGGCGGGGAAATAACATGATTAATGGAAGAAAGGTTGCAGAGGTAGATTATAATTCAGAGGCGGAGGATATACTGTTTGTTCTTCAAGAGGAGTTTGGAAATGAAGTGCCGGCACTTTACTCAGAAAAACTTAAGGAGCTTGCAGAGAATTATAAGCAGGAGCAGACCGAGGATATCCTCAAAGCATTTGGGCAGGAAATGACGATAGACCACATAATGATTTATGCAATAGAGGAGGATAGTGACGCTTATGTGCTTACGCTTGTTCCGGATGGCGAGGCGACTGCCTTTGAACAGGATATGAAGAACATTAAAAGGAAGGTGCGTCAGCTTAAACAGCCTAGAAAAAAAGCTGGCAGTGCAGCGAAGAGAATAGATTTCAGTAAGCGACTGCCATGTAAGATATGTAAGCTTCCGGAAGGAATGAGGCTACATTACGGAATCTGTGTAGAAGGTCTTTATGGGGCAGATAATACAGATTCCCAAAATGAAGAGGACATGAGTACCTGCCTTTTGTCACTAGAGCCGGAGCCACATATAGTACATACAACCTCCAAGAGATTAGATGACCTTAGCGGGGAAAATGGAAAATATGCAGCTATCTATCTGAATTCACGGAAAAATGAGCAGGGCATATTGATAGACAAAGCCAGTTACATTGCTGTTGGAGATAGCCTTGATAATATAGATGAGTGGAGAATTATTTACAAGGATGAGGAAGGTTTTATGGAAACCTGTTTCTGGTTTGGAGATGACTTGTTCCTCGCAGGCAGAAATAAGGCAGCGGTAATAAAAAATGCAATGCAAGGTGGATGTAATCTTGAGTTTATATTGAAGCGAAAAGAGAGCGAGCTTACATTTCCAAAGTTTTTTGTGGTAAATGGTAAATTATATCTCTATATGCAGGGGACGTTTTACCATTGGAACAAGAAGAAGTTTTTATCTAAAGAAGGCTTTAATACAGTTGTTTACAAAATAAAGACTAAAACTGTGGGACAAATTGTTTACGTTGGCAATAATGAGATAGCATTTGTTGAGAGAAATTTTTCAAGGCCTAGGAGCACAGAAATCCTGATGATGGATATCACGCTTCTTAATATGGAAACAGGTAACATCAGAACGATTTCATGTCCTGATGGTGGCGTTAAATCTATTGAGGAGGGCAGATTAATAGTCCTCTGTAGCAGACATGATGTTGTGAAG
>CAVELH010000049.1:0-13975 GCA_963616385.1 bacterium
ATAAGATGGTATTACGTTTAATGTTTGATTTAAAGGCTTCTAGTACCATACGAAATATAGAGGTTGAATTTAAATTAAAAGGAGGTTCTTCCAATAAAGTTAATGTACAAACATCTACTGATTGGGAGAGATATAACATACCTTTGTCAGAGTTTGGAGGCTGCCTGCAAGAATGGGGTGAGGTAAGCGAAATAAAATTTGTTTTGCATAGAAGGAGTACGTCAGGTGGAATTATTGAAGCAAAGAATATGGTAATAGAGTAAAGGTATAATTGTAGAAGCAATCCCCTTAACTAATTCCCCCCATAACAATTTTCATACATATTTCCCCGCTAAACATTGAACTTATTTTAGTATATGGGTATAATATATTTAGCAATTTGTTTGGTATCGTATATAGGATATAAAGGGGTTGATTTTGTATGGAATATAATCTTCCACAGAGAGTTGTAAGAGATATTACTATATTTGCAGATAAACACTCTGTTAAGAAAGTTATTTTGTTTGGTTCTCGCGCAAGAGGTGATAATACAGAAAGAAGTGATATTGATATAGCTGTATATGGTGGAGATTTTGATTCATTTTATTGGGATATAAAGGATAATGTACATTCGCTTTTATCTTTTGATGTTGTTGATGTAGATGCAGGTATTTCAGAGGATTTAAAAAGTGAAATAGAAAGAGACGGTGTTGTAATTTATGAAAAAGCTTGATAATTTTTCGAATTGTTTAAATATTTTGAAAAAAGCGGACTTTAATCTTGCAGATAGTGATGAAATATATAGAACGGGTATCATTGGACAATTTAATCTCACGTTTGAGCTTGCATGGAAAACTTTGCAGGAAGTGATGAAAGTCCATGGTGTTGATGGAGCAGATACAGGCTCGCCAAGAGAGATTTTACAGCTTGGATATAAAATTGGATTCGTCAGTGATTCTTCGGTATGGCTGCTTATGTTGAAAAAGCGTAACACGTCTGTGCACATATATAATGAAGATGAAATTGATGAAATGATAGTACTTATAAGAGATAGCTTTATACCCGCTTTTATTGCACTGGAACAAACCCTGATAACCAAATTGCAGGAAGCAGAAGATGATTGGAAATAACCCCCACAAACTAAAACAAGCCTGAGCCGTATTTCCGTCTCAGGCTTGCTTCATATCATACAGACTTTTCTTTAGCTATTTAAACATCGCCATTAAACATCATCGCTTTCGTATTCGTCAAAATTATCTATATCATCGCGGTTGTGGTCCATGAATTCACGACTGGAAACTTTCTTGCGTGTTCTCTCAGCTTCAACCATTTCAGAAAGCATTTCTTTTACATCGCGGGGTTTCTTTATATTTTTAATTTCAAAATCTCCGAGCGTTTTGTCTGCTGAGCAGCATTTGATAGTTCCAAGCCCACACATTCTCTGCCATAGCTTGCGCTCTAGTGATAAGTCCATGATTCTGTAAAGTCGAACCTCATCCTCCTTTACACTGAAGAAACCTGTACTGATGAAAAAACGATCCTCCGATAAACTGTATTTAGTGAATGTCCAAGGTAAACCGAAGAAAATTCTCTTTCTATCCTTCCATACTATATCTGCCATTTTAACCCTCCCATATGTATAATCCTTTAAAATTGATACTATCACGATTGAATTGATTTGTAAACACAGATGAAACGGTGCTGATAGCGTATTTAAACTTCAACCTCTGTGTGATACAATTACAGAAAATAATGCCATTTTAGAACGGCAAAAATAAGTAAAGGAGTTTATAGATATGTTGTTTATACAATATCCAAAATGTTCAACCTGCCAGAAGGCAAAAAAGTGGCTGGATGAGCATAATGTTACATACACAGACAGAAATATAGTCGTTGAAAATCCAACTTATGAGGAGCTTCTTGACTGGTATAAGAGAAGTGGATTACCGCTCAAGAAATTTTTCAATACAAGCGGTCTTTTGTACAAGAATATGCAGTTAAAGGATAAGCTTCCTACAATGAGCGAGGAGGAGCAGCTAAAACTTCTTGCCACAGATGGAATGTTAGTTAAACGTCCTATTATAGTTGACGGAGATACGGTGCTGACGGGATTTAAAGAGGCTGAGTGGACAGCCAAATTATAGAGTAAAGAGAGAAGTAGATTGCATTTAAAACAGGGGGGATTTAAGCATGGCTTCTAATAAGAAGATTCTTGGCAAGCTGGCGGAGAGCTTATATCTTATTTATGACAAAAAACAGGAAGTTTTACATGGTACATACAGGAATTACACATTTCTGATAGAGTCTAATGGATTTTATTCAAGAGTGCAGAATGTTGTACTTACATTTTGCGTTGGCAATAATCATCACGCACCCATGCCGATTATGTGGAAGAATATGAATGTCGGTATGCCAAGAGGCAGCAGAATTACCTCTGATAAATTCCTTATAAAGGCTTATATTCCCATAAAGGGAGGCGTAGATAAAAATGTGCAGATTATAAGAAAGACTATGGATGGACTTATAACATATTTTGAGGCACATGAGTACAAGAACTGCGATCAGTTGGGCGAGGAGGGCGAGACCTGTGTTTATAAGCTGTCAGATGGGTACGCATTTCTTAATTATAATTCCGTGAATGTTGTGAAGAGTGCTCTGAGTAAGGAGCAGGTTATTGATTCCGCCAAGGTGGAGAATTTTGGACTTGGAATTATTGGGGCATTAGTTGGCGGAATTGCAGCTTCACTTGTCATTTTTCTAATAGCAAGGCTGGGATATGTCAGCAGTTATGGAAGTGTCATTATGGGTGTTGCAATAGTATACGGTTATAAGTTTAAGGGCAATAAGCTCTCAAAGCCCAGTGCAGCGTTATGTATCATACTCGCTGTGGCACTTACATATTTAGTATTCAGGCTTGACATGGCGGTATCAATTTATTCGGCTGTGAATGGCAAGATTAATGTGACATTCGGATATTGTTTTTCTCACGCTAAGTCAATTATGGATAGTGCAGATAAGCTTGGCGTGTATACTGAAAACTTCTTCAAAATGATGCTGATTGGAGTTGTTGGTGCTTGTGTGATGGTTTATCTTGAGCTTTCTGATAAGAAGAATAAGTATAATGTCGAGAAGCTGTAGATGGATGCTTGACACGATGAAACCAAAGTGATATCATAACGATATCAAATATAAAGGAGGAATTCATCATGGAAGAGAAGATTTACACAAGTAAGAAAAATGGAATGCTTGTATTATTGTTAGAGCTGGTTATATATGCATTAGCTATAGTGGGCATTGTATTTTCGGCTATAACATATGATAACAATAAGGAAACAGTTTATCTCGTGCTTTTAGTTATATCAATAGTGGTAGCATCGGTGGGCTGGATTCCTTTATGCGGACTTAGGGTGTTAAAACCTCAGGAGGCATTGGTGCTTACGTTGTTTGGTAAGTATGTTGGAACAATTCGTGAAGCGGGATTTTATTTTGTAAATCCATTTTGTACAGCAATCAATCCGGCGGCAGCAACAAAGCTTGCACAGAGTGGGGATATCCAGACTGCCAAGAATTCAGTTAGTATATCTACAGAAGGTGCATCAGTATCGGTAGATTCGGTAGGCAAGAAGATATCACTTAAGGCAATGACTTTGAATAATGGCAGACAGAAGATTAATGATTGCCTTGGTAATCCTGTGGAGATAGGAATAGCTGTTATATGGAAGGTTACAGATACAGCTAAAGCGGTGTTTAATGTTGACAATTATAAAGAATATCTTTCTTTACAGTGTGACAGTGCACTTCGTAACATAGTAAGAATATATCCATATGATGTTGCTCCAAATGTGGACACAACAGGTGATGGAATGGCAGATGAGGGAAGCCTTAGAGGTTCTGCGGAGATAGTTGCAGGAAGAATCAGGGACGAGATTCAGAGCAAAGTAAATGAGGCTGGACTTGAGATTATAGAGGCAAGAATTACTTATCTTGCATATGCACCTGAGATTGCATCAGTTATGCTACAGCGTCAGCAGGCATCTGCGATTATTGATGCCAGAAAGATGATTGTAGACGGTGCTGTTGGAATGGTCGAGATGGCATTAGAGCAGCTTAGTGAGAAGCAGGTAGTTGAGCTTGATGAAGAGCGTAAGGCAGCCATGGTATCAAATCTGTTAGTGGTTTTATGCGGCAACCATGATGCACAGCCGATAGTTAATTCGGGAAGCTTATACTAATGGCAGCAAAGAAGCAGATTCCTCTTCGACTGTCGGAGAAATTATATGCCGATATAGCCGCATGGGCAGAAGATGATTTCCGCTCCGTAAATGGACAGATAGAATATCTGTTATCTGAGTGCGTAAGACAGCGAAAGAAGGATGGCAAATATGTATCTGAAGAGATAGATGTTCCACCTGAGCTTGATATATAAGAGGGGATAATGTATGAGTAAACCGTATATTAAAAAATCACATAAGATAATTGAGATTGTCTCATATGTAATATTATGGGCATCTATAATAATAGCTATTATTGGTGCAGTTACGCTTCCTGATAAGATAGCAACTCACTATAATGGTGCTGGTGAGGTAGATGGGTATGGCTCGCCTGCATCCTTGCTGTTACTTCCAATTATAATGCTGGTATGTAATTTGAGTTGTTCTTTGATTTTGCATTTTTTACCTTCAAATATGTGGAATACACCAAGTAAGGTAAAGCCTGGACGTGAGCTGGCTACATTTTCGGTAATGTCCTGTGTGATGGTACTGCTTGAAATGGAGGTAAGTTTATTTACATTATTTTCAACCATATTATGCTATAAAGAGATTGGAAGTATGATAAATGTTGGAAGTGTGGTGTTCATGGTAGCTATATTTGCAACAATCATATATGGGATTGTGGGATTTTATAAGCAGAATAAATAGTTTAATCTGGCGGCTGAGGACGTGATAAGTCTTTGGTCGCTTTTTATTTCACAAAAGGTTCACAAAAACATCTTGACGTAAAGTTAGCTTTAGGTGGTACAATCACTATTAGTAAAGAATAAATATTATTTTCAGGAGGACAAAGATATGTTAGGAAATTTTGCATACTGTAACCCAACTAAGCTGTATTTTGGAGATGATTCCCTGAAGTATTTAAATACGGAGCTTCCAAAGTATGGTAAGAATGTAGTTCTTGTATATGGTGGCGGTTCAATTAAGAAGAATGGCATTTATGATGAAGTGATTGACATTTTGAAGAAAAATGACAAGGATGTTGCTGAGATATCGGGCGTTATGCCTAACCCGACTCTTGCAAAGCTATATGAGGGTGTTGAGATTGTAAGAAATCATAAGGCTGATTTAATTCTAGCTGTAGGTGGTGGTTCTGTCTGCGATTACTCAAAGGCTGTTTCGGTATCGGTAAACTGTGATGAGGATCCTTGGGAAAAGTATTATATAAAGTTTGAAGAGCCTACATGTGAGGTGATTCCTGTGGGATGTGTTCTCACTATGGTTGGTACCGGCTCTGAGATGAATGCAGGTTCAGTTATAACTAACTCGGAGACAAAGCAGAAGATAGGCCATGTATTTGCGGATGAGAAGATTATGCCTAGATTCTCAATCCTCAATCCGAAATACACATTTACACTTCCACACTATCAGATGGTTGCCGGAATATATGATATATTTAACCATATCTGTGAGCAGTATTTTTCTGGTGAGGACGATAACACCAGTGATTATATAAGTGAGGGACTTATGCGTTCTGTTGTTTTCTCAAGCAGAATAGCAAACAAAAATCCTGAAGATTATGAGGCAAGAAGTAACATAATGTGGACTGCAACATGGGCTCTTAATACTCTGGTTGCAAAGGGTAAGTCTACCGACTGGATGGTTCATATGCTTGGACAGGCTCTTGGCGGAGCTACAAATGCTACACATGGTATGACACTTGCTGCTGTTTCTCTTCCTTACTACAGATACATTATGCCTTATGGTCTGGCTAAGTTTAAGAGATTTGCAGTTAATGTGTGGGATGTTAATCCAGAGGGAAAGACAGATGAGCAGGTTGCAAATGAGGGACTTGCAGCTATGGAGAGCTGGATGAAGGAACTCGGACTTGCGATGAATATCACTGAGCTTGGCGCTAACGAGGATATGGTTGAGAAGCTTGCCGACCTTACTATCGTTCTTCCAGGTGGTTACAAGGTGCTTGAGCGTGATGAGATAGTTAAGATATTTAAGGAGAGCTTGTAGTTAAAAGGTGTTAATATGATAGCTAAACGAGAGATAAATGGAAAGTATTTTACGGGCGAACGACCTCTGTTCGCCCAGAGTAAACTTAAGGTGTGTGATACAACCTTTGGAGAGGGTGAGTCTCCGCTTAAAGAATGTTCGGACATAGAGGTGTATAACAGCACATTTGGGTGGAAATATCCTCTCTGGTATGGTAAAAATATATTAGCAGAGGATTGCACATGGGCTTCAATGGCGCGTGCGGGAGTGTGGTATACAGATAATATAACTGTAAATAATGCAGTTATTGAAGCACCCAAGAATTTCCGGAGATGCCATGGACTTACATTGACCAATGTATTCTTTTCCGATGCAGCCGAGACATTGTGGAGCTGTGATGATGTAAGGCTTTTACACGTAAATGCAAAGGGTGATTACCTTGCTATGAACAGCAGTAATATGGTTATAGAGGATCTTAATCTGGTTGGAAATTACTGCTTTGATGGTGCGAAGAATATAGAGATTCATAACTCTAAGCTGTTGTCTAAGGATGCATTTTGGAATACGGAAAATGTTACAGTGTATGATTCGTTTATTTCGGGTGAGTATCTTGGCTGGAATGCGAAGAACCTTACTCTTATTAACTGTACCGTAGAAAGCCTTCAGGGAATGTGCTATGTAGATAATCTTGTCATGAAGAACTGCCGACTTAATAATACTACGCTTGCATTTGAGTATTCTACTGTTGATGTGGATATACAGGGCAGCGTGGATAGTGTGAAAAATCCATCAGGTGGACGTATTCGTGCCGATGAAATCGGTGATTTGATAATGGAAGCTGACAAGGTTAATACAGATAAGACGAAGATAGTCTGTCCTCATATTATACATAAGACTGGACATAGATGTGCGTAGGAGGATGAGATGAAATGGCTGGCATTTTTGATGAGATTGTAGATAGAAGTAATACAGGCAGTTTGAAATGGGATGTAAACAAAGGAGAGCTTCCGATGTGGGTGGCTGATATGGATTTTCGTACTGCTCCTTGTATTATGGAGGCATTTGTTAAGCGGGCTGAGCATGGAATATATGGTTATACGCTTATCACAGACGAATGGTATGAGGCATATATGAGCTGGTGGAAAAACAGACATGACTTTGCTATTGAAAGGGATTGGCTGGTTTTCTGTACAGGTGTAGTGCCTGCTATTTCAAGCATAGTGAGAAAGCTTACTACAGTCGAGGAAAATGTTGTCGTTATGACACCGGTATATAATATTTTCTTCAATTCAATCATCAACAATGGCAGAAAGGTTTTAGAGAGCAAGCTAATCTATAAAGATGGAGAGTATTCTATCGACTATGATGACTTAAGCAGTAAGCTTGCAGATTCTCAGACTACTATGCTTTTGCTCTGCAATCCTCATAATCCAATTGGAAAGATATGGGACAGAGACACATTGCAGAGGATAGGTCAGATGTGTGCCGATAACAACGTACTTGTTGTATCGGATGAGATACATTGTGATATTGTGAAGCCGGGACTTAGATATATTCCATTTGCGTCTGTATCAGATGTGTGCAGGGATAACAGCATAACCTGTGTTTCACCGACCAAGGCATTTAATATAGCAGGAATACAGACTGCGGCAGTTATTGTACCAAATAGAAATATTCGTGCCAAGGTTGATAGGGGGCTTAATACTGATGAGGTGGCTGAGCCAAATGTATTTGCACAGATTGCTCCTATTGCTGCATTTGGAAAAGGTGGTTCGTGGTTAGATGAGTTAAATGCATATCTGTGGGAGAACAGGGTTTATGCTGAGGAGTTTATAAGCCGTGAGATTTCTTCGCTCTTTACGGTAAAGGGCGAGGCAACCTATCTTCTGTGGATTGACTGCACGCAAATGAGTGGGCTTCCACAGAGACTTGGACGTTATGTCAGGGAAACAAGCGGACTTTATCTGTCGGATGGCAGGGCATACAGAAATGGTGAAGGCTTCCTTAGAATGAATCTTGCCTGCCCTAGGGCGTTGCTTGAGGATGGTCTTAAGAGATTAAAGAAGAGTATGACAGGAAAAGAGGTATGCTGATATGTGGATTTTGTTTGCATTTTTGTCTGCTCTGTTTGCAGGACTTACATCTATACTTGCCAAGTGTGGCATAAAGAATACAGATTCTAATCTTGCTACAGCACTTAGAACTATAGTAGTTTTGATATTTGCGTGGATTATGGTATTTGTTGTTGGAGCACAGGATGGACTTACATCGATATCTGGTAAAACATTGTTGTTCCTTATTCTGTCAGGACTTGCAACAGGTGCTTCGTGGCTCTGCTATTTCAGGGCATTACAGATTGGTGATGTAAATAAGGTAACTCCTATAGACAAATCAAGTACAGTGCTTACCACGGTGCTTGCGTGGATATTCTTAGGTGAGGGTATCAGCGTTATTAAGTTCATATCTATGATTCTTATTGGCGTGGGTACTTATATGATGATTCAGAAGAAGGTTGTTGAGGCGGGTAAAGCATCTGAGACACCTGATTCAAATAAATGGCTTATATATGCATTTGGCTCTGCGATATTTGCGAGCTTAACATCAATACTTGGCAAGGTTGGTATACAGGATATTAATTCTAATCTTGGAACAGCGATAAGAACAGTGGTTGTGCTTGTTATGGCATGGGTTATGGTATTTATTACCGGAAAACAGAATGCTGTTAAGGATATAGATAAGAAAAGCTGGCTTTTCCTTATTTTGTCGGGTATAGCAACGGGTGCGTCGTGGTTATGTTATTATCGTGCACTTCAGGATGGACCTGCAAGCGTTGTTATGCCGATTGACAAGCTTAGTATATTGGTGACGATAGTATTTTCGTATATAGTATTTCGTGAGAAATTATCTGTTAAATCAGGTATAGGATTAGTGCTTATAGTAGCAGGAACCCTAATGCTCCTTATATAAGGGGGCAACAGGGTTCCTGTTATTGTGTTGAATATTATGGTGATTATCTGTTTTTATTCTGAGTGAGCTCTGTCGTAAAGCTCCTGAATATCCTTAGGGAGCTTATCTGGGAGCATGTTGTGTATATTGTCCTCATTTCCGTCCTTGATTGCCTGCTCGTAGTACCAGCATTTGAAACTAATCATATCGAGTGCCTTCTGCAATCTGTTCATCTCTGACTCTATGGCATTTTTCTGTTTGATAAACATCTCATGTCTGAGCCCATATGTTGAGCTGCCCTCAGAACACCACTGCATAAACTGTTTTATGTCTTTTATCTCCATGCCTGATTTCTTGAGACATTCTATCATCCTTAAGGATTCAACCTCTCTGTCACTAAACTTTCTTATGCCTGAGGTTCTCTGAATATTAGGGAAGAGTCCCTCTTTATCGTAATAGCGCAGCGTTGAAACTGGTAGATTAAACATTTCTGATACTTGTCCTATGGTGTACATATATATTCCTCCTCGGATGACACATGGTGTAGAGTTAAAGTCAACTGTATGTATCTACCTTAACATAGACGGAGAGAGGTGTCAATCGGACATTTATTCCAGCCACCCTTAAATATTTGATGGTAACTTTTGATGAATGTGATATACTTATTGTCAAGTTAGAAAAAATGATAAAATTCGGATTATGCAGAGGTAGAGACGTGTATAAGAATAGTGGTAATAAAAATAATAGGAATGTGGATAGCAGGCAGGGGAGTAAGAGTAGCAGGAGTGTAGATAGCAGGCAGGGTAGGAAGAGTAATAGGAATGTAGACAGCAGGCAGAGAAGTAATAAAAATGCAAGTCGCTGTCCAATATCGGGTAAATGTGGAGGCTGTCAATATATAGATAAAAGCTATGAGGAGCAATTATCTATTAAACGTAAGTATTTAAGCCGGCTTTTATCAGAGTTTGGTTCGGTTGATGAAGTGATAGGCATGAATGAGCCATATCACTACAGAAATAAAGTTAATGCTACCTTTCATCATAAAAGAGGTGGGGAGATAGTCGCAGGGCGCTATGAGGAGAAAAGCCACAGAGTTCTCACAGTAGATAACTGCCTGATTGAGAATAAGAAGGCTCAGGAGATAATTGAGTCAATCAGAGGCTTGCTTAAGTCTTTTAAAATTACAGCATATAATGAAGATACAGGGTATGGACTTCTTCGTCACGTTATGGTGCGAACAGGTTATGCTACTGGACAGATAATGGTTGTTATGGTAACTTCATCACCGATATTTCCGTCAAAGAAGAATTTTGCGAAGGCTCTTTTGAAGCTGCATCCAGACATTACAACGATTATCCAAAATATAAATGATAAGGATACAAGTATGGTTTTGGGTGAGCGAAACCAGACCATATATGGAAAGGGTTTTATAGAGGACAAGCTATGCGGAAAGATGTTCAAGATATCTCCGACAAGCTTTTATCAGGTCAACCCTGTGCAGACGGAAATTCTATATAACAAAGCCATGGAGTTAGCTGGATTAACAGGAAAAGAGACAGTTATCGACGCCTATTGCGGCACTGGTACTATAGGTATTGTTGCAAGCGATAATGCGGATAAGGTTATAGGAGTGGAGCTTAACAAAGCCGCTGTAAAGGATGCTATCGTAAATATCAAGGCAAATGGCTGTAAAAATGTTGACGTTTATGCAGGTGATGCGGGTAAATTCATGGTTAAGATGGCAGCGGAGGGAGCACATGCAGATGTAGTGTTTATGGATCCGCCGAGAAGCGGAAGCAGCAAGGAGTTCCTTGACTCTGTATTTAAGCTAACCCCTGACAGAATTGTATATGTTTCCTGCGGTCCGGATACATTGGCTAGAGACCTTAAGTATATGGTTGAGCGGGGGAGATATAAGGTTGATAAGATTGTTGGGGTGGATTTGTTTCCGTGGACGGAGCATTGTGAGACGTGCGTTCTTTTGGGTAGGAAAATAGTCAACGATAAGAATGTTGAATATATGCACGTTGATTATGAGCCGAAAGATGCTGAATACCTGTGTGGTATCAAGGGTTCTGCGACCTATGCAGAAATTAAGAAATGGATTAAGGAACAGTATGATGTTTCTGTATCATCGTTATACATTGCTCAGTGTAAAGATGCGTGTGGCTTTGAGAAGCGTGATAACTACAATAAAGGTGCCGAAGGTCATAGGGTGCCGAATTGTCCAGAGGAAAAGAAAAAATTGATTCTGGAAGCATTTAAGCATTTCAAAATGATATAAGGTGATAAAGATTGAAAGACCGTCCGTGTGGCGGTCTTTTTTCTATGCTGCGAAAAAAATTTTTTGAGCTGGATACGTTGACATACGCACGTTAAAAAGCAATTAGCATAATTTTGGGTAGGAAAAGTATTGAAATGCGAAAAAGAACCTGCTAAAATGAAAGAAATCGAAAAAGTGTAGAAAAATGGAGGTATACGCAATGGCAAATGGAAAGTTTTTACCGCTTGGAGAACGTAAATATTTATCTATGAAAGATATGGCTGGTCATCTTGGATTAGGCTTTACAAAGGTAAAAGAGATTATCAGGGGTGGGGAATTTACAGGATTCATCACGATTGGTAAATCAAACAAAGTTATGATTGACCGTGTGGCTTTTGAAAAATGGATTGAAGAAAAAGGTCACATTTAAAATTACATAAAAAAATAGCAACCGTGAGTGGCATCACTGTTGCTATCAAGGAAGTCAGTGTCATTTTAAATGTCAGTGTCATTTCAGTGTCAATGTCATTTTAAAAGGACGTGTCACAAACTTCATTTCTTTCTTATTTATGCTCATATACTAGCATATTTTGGCACTGACTTCAATAGAAAATCATGTATTTATGAGAAAAATTATTGAAAGGAGTGTCATTTTTTATGGCTAGAACTTACGAAGAAACAATTTATGATGCAACAGTAGATGCTGTGAATGATGCATTAGCACAGCCAGTGCTGCCAACACCTGATGAAATTAAGGGTAATATTTTAGATAACAGTAGGAACGCAGTTACATTGTATAACTCAGTTGCTCAGCAAGGAGCAAAATGGAAGGTACCTATGGAGTTGGAAACATACCAGATTGCATATGTAATGCTGCGTGTACATTACATTGCATTGATTGAGACAACTGAATCTGAAGATGATGCAGATTGTTCTCTGTTAGGAGTATACATGGAATATGGCGAGGATGAAGGTATTTATACAACAAAGGATTCTGAAATCCGTCGTATTGCAAGACTTTATAAGAGAAGAATCACATACAAAGAATTCCAGGAAATGATGTATATCATGAGAGAGGAAGCTCCGAGAGTAAAACGCTGTAGTGAGCGGAATCTGATTGCTGTCAATAACGGTATCTTTGATTTTGATACAAAGACCTTAATGCCATTTACACCGGATAAAGTGTTCACTTCAAAATCACGAGTAGATTACAATCCAAATGCAAAAAATGTGGTAATTCACAACGATGAAGATGGTACAGATTGGGATGTGGAAAGCTGGATGAATACATTGTCTGATGACAAAGGTGTGGTAACAATTCTCTGGCAGGTATTAGGTGCAGTTATTCGTCCAAATGTATCATGGAATCAGGCTTGTTTCATGTATTCAGAATCTGGTAACAATGGTAAAGGTACATTATGCGTATTGATGAGACAGCTTGTCGGTGAAGGAAGATATGCATCTATTCCATTGAAAGATTTCGGTAAAGATTTTATGCTGGAACCTTTGATTAGAACTACATCTGTTATTGTTGATGAAAACGATGTTGGTACATATATTGACAAGGCTGCGAATTTAAAGGCTGTAATTACAGGTGATACAATTCAGGTTAATCGTAAGTTCAAAGCACCGATTTCTTTTAAGTTTAAAGGATTTATGGTGCAGTGTCTGAATGAAATGCCAAGAGTGAAAGATAAGTCGGATTCATTTTACAGAAGACAGCTTTTCATTCCGTTTACAAAATGCTTTACTGGAGCTGAACGCAAATACATCAAGGATGATTATTTGAAACGTAAAGAAGTTGTAGAATATGTGATGTATAAGGTTCTGAATATGAATTACTATGAGTTTGATGTACCAGAAGTGTGTAAAACAGCATTGGAAGAATACAAAGAGTTCAATGACCCAGTACGTCAGTTCATGGCTGAAATTATGCCACAGTTGCAGTGGGATTTTGTTCCGTTTACATTCTTGTATGATTTGTATAAAGAGTGGTACAAGAAATATGTTGGAAAACAGGAAGTAAAATCGTTACAGGTATTTATCAAAGATGTTCTGAATCTGCTGAACGATTATCCAGATTGGGATTGTCCTGACAGTAAAAAAGCTGTCAGACCTAAGAATATGATGGACAAGCCGGAATGGTTGATTGATGAATACAAGCTGGAAGATTGGTATAGCACTACATACAAAGGAAATGATTTAAAGAAAAAATGTTGTCCGACGTTGAAATCAAGTTATAGAGGAATTTTTAGAGTGTAATACAGAGTGATAGTACAGAAAATGTGCTATCACTTTTTGTTTTTAGGTGATTTTTTGAGAAGTGTAGCAGAAACGTAAACGTAGCACGTTTTCAGCTACGCTAAATCCGTTGGGAGACAACAGGTTTAGCGAATCTTACAAAAAATGTAGCATGTAGAAAAATGTTGATGCTACATGAAATGTGTTGGGAGACAACAGATTTATCTATTTGTAGCAGATGTAGCACATTTTTTTAAGATATATACACGTGAAAAATAAAAAACCCTAAAAACATTGATTTATAAGGGTTTTACTTTGTATCATTGTGATA
>CAVELH010000050.1:0-13915 GCA_963616385.1 bacterium
CGGCAGTCTTATCCTCGCCATATATATATCGTCTGCATAGCGTTTCATCCGATATCATATTGATTGTCTCCTTTTTACATATTTATTTTATTTATACAGTTTTATTCAACAATCTATCTGCTAAATTGAACTTTACCTCATATTTGACTATTGTGGGTATATTATATAATTCTATTTCAGAGAAACGAAAATTGACACATACTTAAATAAAAAAAGGGTTGCCATACAGCAACCCTTAAAATCATCATATAAAATTGTGAGAATTAGCAAACACCCTGTGCAAGCATAGCATTTACAACCTTCTCGAAACCAGCGATGTTAGCACCAGCTACATAATCATCATTTCCACCAACTGTTACGTTGTATCTCTTAGCTGCATCTGAAATGTTAGCGTAGATTGTCTCCATGATGTTCTTAAGCTTTCCATCAACCTCTTCAAATGACCATGAAAGTCTCTCTGAGTTCTGGCTCATCTCAAGTGCAGAAGTAGCAACACCACCTGCATTTGCAGCCTTACCACCTACGAATAATACTCCGTTCTCCTGAAGATACTTTGTTGCCTCCAATGTTGTAGGCATGTTAGCACCCTCTGTTACAGATATTACACCGTTTGCAACAAGCATCTTAGCATCCTCAAGGTTCAACTCGTTCTGAGTTGCACATGGAAGAGCAAGATCACACTTGATAGACCATACACCATGATCGTTTGCATCCTTCTTCTCATGATACTGAGCACTTGGTCTAGCAGCAGCATACTCTGTAAGACGAGCACGCTTAACTTCCTTAACCTCCTTAAGAAGGTCTACATCTATTCCTTCTGGATCATAAATCCAACCTGTAGAATCTGAACATGTTACGCACTTAGCACCAAGCTGCTGTGCCTTCTGGATTGCGTAGATTGCTACGTTACCAGCACCAGATACTGCACAAGTCTTACCAGCGATATCAATATCGTGATCCTTCAAAAGTGCATTTGTGAGGTATAATAAACCATATCCTGTAGCTTCTGTACGAGCAAGTGAACCACCATATGTAAGTCCCTTACCTGTAAGAACGCCCTCGAACATTCCACGGATTCTCTTGTACTGACCGAACATGAAACCAATCTCTCTTGCTCCTGTTCCGATATCACCAGCAGGAACATCAACGTCAGCACCAATATATTTGCAAAGCTCTGTCATAAAGCTCTGGCAGAATGCCATAATCTCTCTGTCTGACTTACCCTTAGGATCAAAGTCTGAACCACCTTTACCACCACCAATTGGAAGTGTTGTAAGTGAGTTCTTGAATACCTGCTCAAAACCAAGGAACTTGATGATACCAAGGTTTACTGAAGGATGAAGTCTTAAACCACCCTTGTAAGGTCCAATAGCGTTATTGAACTGTACACGGAAACCTCTGTTTACCTGTACCTGACCATTATCATCTACCCATGGTACTCTGAACATTAACTGTCTGTCTGGCTCTGTAATTCTCTCAAGAATTGCGTTCTTTCTGTAAAGCTCCTCGTTAGCGTCGATTACAGGTCTTAAAGAATCAAGAACCTCTGTTACTGCCTGTAAAAACTCAGGCTGATCAGCATTTTTCTTCTGTACTATCTCAAGTACTTCATCAACATATGACATCTTATATTTCCCCCTAGAAAGTATAATATTCGGTTAGGTTACCCAACCGTTAGCCTCATTATAGTACGATAGCCTTATAATGTAAAGTAAAAACTTGCGATAATCCACTAAAATCATATTTTTCTTGTGAAAAACATTATTTTATCAACATCTCCAGTATTTACAACGGTGTTTTACGCATGTAGAGAACACTATCTGTGTCTTGGTCTTGCCAAACTGCTGCAATTCACCTATAAAATGGTCTAACTCTGCTGTAGTAGGGAATCTTACCTCTATAAGCATAGAGAAATCTCCAGTTACACAGTTACACTCGACAACATTAAGCACACTGTCAATATATGGATAGAACTCACTCTTTCTTGTAGGATCTACCTCAAGATTAATAAAAGCCTTAATATAATGTCCCATTGCTTCAGGATTAAGTCTTGTAGTAAAGCCCTCTAAAACTCCCTCCTGCAACATTCTGTCAATTCTTGCCCCTACAGCAGTAGGTGACATAAACACCTGCTCAGCAATATCCTTAAGGGATGTTCTTGCATTATCCTGCAATATTGTAAGTATCTGCTCATCTATGGCATCAAGCTTGTAGTAAATCAATTCTTTCTTTTCCATTTTGCCCACCCTTTAATATCTTCTTATATGTAATAAAAACAATATGTGACATTAACTCAGCCACTCGTATTGCATTATATCACCATTATAAATAAAAGTGAAGTTTGATTACAGAGCCTTACGCCGCACTGCACTTAGTTTTCCATACATGAAAAAAGACGAATGCTTTTGGCATCCGTCTTTTTACATATGCTGATTTTTTCATGCAGGCTTTCATTAAACGAAAATGGGATAACATTTTCAATATGCACTAGGGAGATGAACAACCCGCATGTCATGTTTACATTTTAACAAAATAAAGTAATAAGTCAATATCGTTTAATAATTTTAGGTTTTAAAAGCCATTTTTTGATTTTTGACTTGAGAAAAACAAGTAGTGTCATGTTTTAGCATACGAAACCAAAGCAAAACTATCGAAAACAAACCTTGTTTTCTAGATTATTGTCAATATGCCAAGTGATTTCAGTAAAAGTATAATCAAAAGTATAGGCGTAACGAACTTAATCATTACTGTATATAACACTTTTCTACCGAATTTATGACCTGTCTTTTCTACCTCGTCTACAACAACCTTAGGTTTAGCAACCCATCCGATAAGTATACATGTTCCAATAGCAACTATTGGCATAAGAGCATTGTTACTTATGTAATCCATGATATCAAGTATCTGTGCATGAGCCCCATTTGGAAGTACAACATCAAAGTAAAGCTTGTTATATCCAAGACATACAACTATACCGCCAACAAGAGCTATAATTCCTTCTATGATACCAGCTTTGGTTCTGCTCAAATGGAATTTATCCATCTGGCTCGCAACAACAGCCTCCATGACTGATACAGCACTTGTGAGTGCCGCAAACAATACCATAGCGAAGAAGAGACAACCAATTACATCACCAGCCTTACCCATAGCGGCAAATACCTTAGGCAATGATACAAACATAAGACTTGGTCCTGAACTCATACCATCAGCTCCCATAAATGTAAATACCGCAGGAACAATCATAGCACCGGCAAGAAAAGCAACACCAGTATCAAATATCTCAATCTGATTGATTGACTTTACAAGATTGGAATCATCCTTAACATATGAACCATACGCAATCATAATACCCATCGCAACTGACAAGCTGAAGAACAACTGTCCCATCGCATCAAGCAATACCGTAAAGAAGCCCTTTACAGTCAAACCATCAAAATTAGGCACTATATATATCTTGAAGCCTTCCCATCCTGTTCTTGTCACACCCTCTGCATCTGTGTGCTTGATGGTAAGCGAAAATATCGCTATACCCACTACAAGTAATATAAGTATTGGCATAATAATCTTGGATGATGACTCTATTCCCTTGTCAACGCCCCTGAATACAATAAATGCAACTACAGCCAAAAATACTACCATAAACAATATAGGCTGATAATCTGAGGTTATGTAGCCTGTAAAATATCCATCTACAGCGGTCTCAGCTCCATGTCCTGTAAGATATGCAATGAAATACTTTACAACCCAGCCTCCAATTACGCAGTAATAAGGCATAATGATTACAGGAACCAGACATGCACATACACCAAGCCAGCCCCATCCCTTCTTAACCTTACTATAAGCTGTAAGCGGACTCTGCTTAGTAAGTCTGCCTATTGATATTTCAGTTGTAAGCAATGTAAAACCGAATGTAACAGCAAGCAGCAAATATACAACTAAAAACAGACCTCCACCATCTTTAGCTGCAAGATAGGGAAATCTCCATATATTCCCCAGACCTACCGCACTTCCAGCTGC
The DNA here is from genome assembly GCA_963616385.1 of bacterium. GTDB lineage: Bacteria > Bacillota > Clostridia > Lachnospirales > Lachnospiraceae > Coprococcus_C. Next base: position 4,018 of record CAVELH010000050.1, read on the forward strand.
GGCAAGCACAAACCCCAGTGACCCAGTAAAAGAGTTTCTCTTCTTTTCCATACTCTCAATTTACAGCATTGCAAAAGCAACACTGCCATCCCCTTCTTAATAATATATTGAAGAATTGTATCATATTTTGTACATAATAGCTATACCCTTTTATATCTTTTCAAGCTCGTCTGTCATAATATTCTCAAGCTCGGTAACCATATCAAGCATTTGCACAAACTTATCAATTCCGTACCTTGTCACAACTGTTCCATAGAAGCTCTTTAATATATCCTGCTGCTTCTTAACAGCCTCAACTCCTCTGTCAGTAATCTCAATGTATGTTCCCTGTTCACCTTTTCCCTCATGCTTCCAGCGAACCATTCCATTCTCCTGCAATCGTCCAATCATCTGCGATACCCCGCTGATTGGAATCTTAAGCTCCTCTGACAGCTCTCTTAGATAAATTCTGTCTGTGACATTCTTCTTTTTCTCATTAAATCTAAGTATCGCCTGCATAGCGTTATAATCAAGTACGGATATTCCACTAAACAGCTTCTTAACATTTACTTTCTCAAGTAAGTACTTACGATATGTAATCTCATTTGCAAGTGTCGTTAAATCTTTTTCCAATATAAGTCCCCCTTTGATTAAAATGTAGTATATAGATAACATATTTTGAAAATAAAACGTAATCTGAACTCTGTGAACATTTTATGTATTTGATATAATTTTTAACTTTTTCTTTATAACTGTGTTATATTTCTGTTATATTAATATAAACAATAGTTTATGAGAAATAAGATGTTATTTATATGTATGTCCACATACATTTACCATACCGCAATAAGGAGATTTTAATATATGAGTACAAACATAAAAAGCAATTACCACTCTCTTTCAGATGAATTAATGGAGCGGATTTCAGATGACAGAGCAAACCACGTTAAAAATCCGTATGCGTGTAAAGACACCGACATAATAAGAAGATACAAAGGACATGATAAACCAAGATTGTGGCGTCCCTCATTCGTTATGGACGTAGAAAAAATTCTTCACAACAATTATTATAACCGCTACTCCGATAAAACACAAGTCATTTCCTGCTACAAAAATGATGATATTTCAAGACGTGCCCTTCATGTCCAACTGGTATCTCGAATTGCCAGAACTATAGGAATGACACTAGGTTTAAATCTTGACTTAATTGAGGCAATATCGCTAGGCCACGATATAGGTCACACACCCTTCGGGCATGCAGGTGAGCGTTTTCTAAATGAGCTCTACAACGAGAGAACAGGTCATTTATTCAATCACAACGTACACAGTGTCCGTGTCTTAGATAAGCTCATTTGCAGAAATGTAAGCCTACAGGTTCTAGATGGTGTAATCTGCCATAACGGAGAGCTAGAGCAGCAGGAGTACAGACCGAAAGCATTTTCAATAGATACTGCATGGGAGGACTTTGACGTAAATGTAGCTGCCTGCTACACGAATCCTGCTGCCAACAAGGAACAGATTCCGGGCACGTTAGAGGGCTGCGTCATGCGTATAAGTGACATTATTGCATACCTCGGCAAGGACAGGCAGGATGCCGCAAAGGTAGGACTTATAGACAATAATAAGCGTTTTACCGCAGGTAATCTCGGCTCATCCAACGCAGAAATTATCAATAATATGACTGTTAGCATAATTGAGAACAGCTATGGCAAGCCATATATAAGTATGGATAAGGATGTATTTGAGGCTTTTCAAAATGCCAAAAGTGAAAATTATCAGGAGATATACGGAAATGACAAGCTCAATAGCATGTACAACGATAACATAAAGCCTATGTTCCACGATATGTATGAAAAGCTCCTCGAACAGGCAAAATCACTTGATAAAAATTCAATACTATACAAGCATCATATCAATTATCTCAGAAATGCAAACGCTGCCGGAACTTATTTTAATGTGAATGATTACATAGAAAAATATACAAGCCAGGATCCAAACGAAATCGTTGTAGATTACCTGGCAAGTATGACTGATGATTATTTCATCGATTTATATAATTATCTGTTCCCAAAGGGAAAATACAAGGTTGATTATGTAGGTTATTTTTCAGAGGATTAATTCCTCTGAAGCTCCTGCATTATTCCTCTACATTAACCTGACACATTTTCATAGTCTCTAAAGCTGCCTTATGTGTCTCAGGTGTAACTCCGGCACAGCACTTGGCATCAACATATATCGGGATATCCGGAAAGAATGTCTTTATTACAATAGCATTGGAAACCACACATATGTCTGTACACAATCCAATAAGCTCAACACTAACTTCATCCTCACCCTCAAGGTAAGGTGCCAGATACCTGTCCCAACCGTAAAATCCAAAGGTTTCCTTATTGATTACATCAGCTCCGTCAACCATAAGTCCATCAGCTATCTCCCAGCCCTCAGTACCCTCTATGCAATGAGGCACAGGAAGCTTTTTCCCCTCCTGTGTGAGAAGGTAATTCTCATGATGGGTATCACGGGTGTATATTATGGTATCTCCGTTATCCTTATAGGCTTTTATCTTCGTTTTGACAGCCGGAAGTATTGCAACAGCCTCCTTGGTGCCAAGAGAGCCATCTATAAAGTCATTTTGCATATCCACTACTATCAATATCTTCTTCATAACGAACCTCCGTATTTTTATATGTATAGGTGTTTGACAAATATATTTACCCCAATATACACAATAAAGAAAATATTTTCAATAGAATTTTATCTGTGAGTTCCACATCCTACGCAGAAATCAGAAGCCTCTGCATTTACTGTGCCACACTGAACACATGTCCATCCATTCTGATAACCGGAACCAGCAGCATTTGCATTATATGACTGGTAATTCATCTGCTGACCTGCCTGAAATCCCATCTGTGGATTCATATTCCCGCTCATATTTCTGTTTATATTGCGGTTCATATTCTGGTTCATGCTTCGGTTCATGTTGCGGTTCATATTCTGGTTCATGCTTCGGTTCATTCTCTGACTCATAGAAGGTCGCTGCTGTCTTACCTCTTCCTCGGCATTAACAACCTCTATTTCTACCTTGTGATTGCTGTCAAGATAAAGATTATCTATAGCTCTTCTTAAATTCAGGTGGAACTTCTTTATATCATTCATGCTATATCTGTTTGCCTTAAATACTATTGCGCCACCTGCAAAAAATATATGAAAGCATCTTTTTTTAGTCAAAAAGTAACAGCTTGGAAACAGTATGGCAGGAATAAGAGCAAGCCATGCCAATCCTGATTCATTTTCTGAAATGCAAAATGGTACATAAACACCTATGCATACAACAGCAAGCAGCCACCATATAAGATATTGTCTTACGGAGAAGCTGGTTCCCGTGACATCTTTTAAGTCTACTATAGCTTCCTCTTTGCCTATCTTTCCCGACTTTATATTTTTTCCACGAAAATATATTCTCTTGTCAGTTACAACACACACATCCTTGCTGAATTTTCCTGTAACTACAAGATTATCAATCCAACGACTTCCAAGCGAAGCCACAAGTTTCTCATCTGAATCTACTGCCATGCTCAAAATACCATTACTCATATGTATCACATCCCCTTATCAAAAAATATATTAATTTACCTCATCAGAAACTCTAAGGAACATACAATTATTTATATCATCCTCAAATGGATGTGCTTCGATTATACTTCCATCTTCTGTCTCATCATCAGGCACCTCTGTAACACCATCTAAGCATAATGCCATAAGTAATCCGTCATAATCCGCAGGTGCCACTATAGTGTAATCATATGTCATTGTTTCTGAAAGTGAATAATGTATTTTTCCACTTCCTGTCCAAGAAGGATCAGCAGTATTTGTTATATCTGATTGATTTGATACAAGTGAAACACTTATATCGTATGACTGACCTTCCCACTCCACAGTTGTAACAACATCTTCATAGGAATCTGTATCCATTCCCATATATTCCCCTGCCAGTACCGTACCTGTATAATAGTCAGCCAGATAATAGCTATTATACCACCATCTTAAGTAAAATGAATAATCAGATGTTGCAGGCAGATAAGTAAAATTTATCGGCATTGTCAATGAATATGATATGGTATATGTAACATTTCCATCATCATCTACATCACTCTTTGATACCTCAGGCCTTGTATATGATGCCTGCGTTTTATTCTTGGTTACATTTGTATCAATTTCTGAATCAACTGATTGTGCAGGATAATAGCAAAAATCCAAGCTGGTCGGAACAGCATTATTTACTATGGCATTTTCATCACCCCATGCCATTTGAGCAAGCTCCTCTGTAGTCTCCTCTGTTATTTCCTCCGCATCCGTTACAGTTGCAATATCTGGTATCTCACTGTCTGACACAATTGTTTCTGTCGTAATATCGTTAGTGTCCTCTGTATCATCCTTAGTTGAAAAATATATTGCAGTTCCAATTCCGGCAACAACAACCGCAGCCACAACACCTGCCACAATCTTCGCCTTTGCGGTGCTAAGTATTCCCGATACTGCCTTGCTCTTAGCGGCTGCTCCGGCAGCACTTGAAGAAGCAGCACCTCCGGCAGAGGCTCCGCCTGTACTTCCCGCACCTGTGGCACCAGCCCCAGCTCCCATACCCTTTGATGCTATAATTCCTGTAGCATCAGAGCCTATTATTTTAATACCAACTACATTCGTCAATACGCTCTGGAATATAAGCCATAACACTGGAATTTCACTAAGGCTGTACACCTTATCATTAGAATCCTCCGGTGAAGCACCTATAATATCTTTTATTTTGGTTCGTATGCAGGACAAAACGGCTTTTACATCTTCCTGTGAGCAAGCCATTTTTGCTGCAATTTCTGATATACCAAATCCAGCATAATAGTAATACTGTAAAACAATCTTATGCATAACCGGAAATGCATTTATCTCGCTCTGTAATCTCTGCTGAAATGCCATATCCCTTAAAAGTGCCTCAGGCATAAGAGGCTCGTCATCCTGATAAGCATATTCATAATTATATGAAGTTGTGTTTCCATCAGGTATTTCCATTGAAACGTTAGTATTTACTTCCTCAAGTGCAACATCTGTTGCAACACCACCAAGCCACTGATAGAACTTATCACAATCTTTTAGCTCTGATATTTTGTCATAAACAATTTTATAAACCTTTTCTATCAGTGATACAGATTTATCCTGATTTTCAAGTATGCTGTTCAACACCTCATATACATATTTAGATGTCAAATCAAAAAATGTCTCGTATGTACCAAAATCCTTCTGCTGCAATTTCTTAATCTCCGCGATAAGTTGTTCTTTTTCATTCATATTTTAATTTTCTCCTTTAAAAATTTTACTGTGTTTTTAATTGCCACTATAGGCATCATAAGCATCAGCTATCGAGCTGTAATCTGCATCAAGCAATGTATCGTAGTTTCCAAGACTATCAACATAACTGTTATAATTATCTAAATTAGTTTCTTCTCCATTTACATAAAAACGTCCAAAATTTTCAGCACTCTCATCAAAATAATGGTAGCAATCTGCCTTCTGTGAAAATCCATCATCAGAAATGCCATAAATAGTTAAGCCCTCTAACTCTGACATACTTCCATAATACTTCATACAGAAATCATTAGCCCCCGATTTTATGTATATACTAGTGGTTGTGTAATTATTTTCACATGAATAGACCTGACCATTCTTATATGTAAGAACTCTGGCGTATCCTCCACCAGAGCCGCCCCATTCATCATTATAGACAATACACTCCGGCACACCATCTCCATCTATATCTGCCATGTTGTAACCGATTTTTGACTCTATATCTCCTGCATAATTATAATAAGCAGCCAGTATCTTGGATATATCTCCCAGACTTGAGCCCTCACGATAGTACGAACATGCTACTCCTCCGCCACCGCCTATTCGTGCTGAATTATCAGTCATCTTATCTCCCTCTAAGACATAGTAGATAAGATTATAGCCTACTCCTCCATCATAGTATTTAAGTCCCTCATCAGGGAAAATGTACATCAGCTTATCATCAGTACACAAACTTACACATTTATCCTTCGTCAGACATTCAGCATTTATCCCATGTACAAAGCCACATGATTCACAATGTATCAGCTCACACGAAGTTAAATTAACGTCAAGCTCCTCATATGCCGGTATCCAGACACCAACAAACCTGTCTAACGCATCATCTGTAATCTCTCCTCTGGTGTATGTATATGTTATATCCTCACCTGAATCGTAATCACTGTAAATCATCTCAATATTTTCGTCGTCAAGTACATTTATCACAAAATTCTTACTGTTCCAATCATGAGTTGATTCATATCTAAGTGTCTGGTTACCTCCGGACATAGCATATCCGTTGTAAGTATGTATAATTGTCTCACCCTCTGTACTATATACTGTAAGACCTTCATTTCCTCCGCTGACATTATAACCGATATACATAGCCGCATTATCAGCCTGCCAATAACCGAGTATCGGGGATTTCTCACTAATCAGCTTAACATAACTATAATCACTAGGTGCTATCATCTCACTTCCAGATGACTTTTCGCCTATATCATATCTGTCTGATATATCAGGGACTATCTCCCACTCATTAATACTTTCATCAGATGATATATATACATAAACTGAGTAATATTCATCTATCATAAATGCAAATCCTGTCGCACCATCACTTTTATGTCTTATAACAGGAATTTCACCAAATACATCCTGAAATGCCTGTGGCATATAATCTAATTCATCAAGTGATACAACAACATCCAGATAAGGCTCCATAGAATCATAAGCATCCTCATTTGCAAGACACATATTTACAGTATCCTTTATCCTCTCTGCATTTTCGATATCATCGTTTTTTCTGTCATCTACGATAAGCTCTATTGCCCCTGGCAAAATATACCATGTCTTATCTATCTTATACATAACTACACTGTCAAGCTCGTCCATATCATCCGCATCACTAAATGAAACCTCAAGGCTTGCGACAACTATTTCTGAATACTCCACGTTTAATTTGTTTAGCAGTTCATTCTCAACATCACTGCGCAACGCATCATCAAACGAATCTATATCCTGTGTATCCTTAATAGAAACCGTTATGTCTCCTGCTTCTTCCTTCAGCTCCTCATTCCATGTAATAAGGTCCATGATTCTACCATCGTCCGCCAACTCATTCGCATTATCACGACATTCCTTAGGGTACATCAATTTAAGAAGCTTATCATCATTCTCCTCATTAAATGCTGTCTCAAACTTATCCACAGCCTTCTTCTTAGACCTTCCACCAAGTAAAAGTATGCACGAAACAATAGCCGCTACTACCACGACACTCACTGAGCTTATAATAATGGCAAGCTTGGCTTTCTTGCTCATAGGCTTCCTCGGTGGTTTATTGGGTTTCTTTGGTTTCTTCGACTGCTTCTTCTGCTCCAACTGCATAACCTCATCAGTGGACTGCATTGTATTATCCACAAATTTCACTGTTCCATCAGCGGACTGCTTCATATTAGCCGCGGGTTGCATCATTCCATCAGCAGACTTCATCATATCGTCTGTAGACTGCACCATTCCATCAACGGACTGTATCTCACTATCCGCAGGTTGCACCGCCCCATTGACAGGCTGCACTGCCCCATTGACAGGCTGCTTTACACCATTCACAGGTTGCATAACGTCAGGTCTTGCAAGTACGGTTGTCTCGCCCTCAGCTTCATTTATTTTATCAATATCATTCATGCTCATTTCATATCCCGGCACAGGAGCACCACACTTGGGACAAAACCGCGCATTATCCTTCATCTTATTACCGCATTTTCCACAAAACATTATTTATCCTCCCATTATTTAAATGCTCTATACCTGTTAATCAGATACTCTATAACTACCAATGTATCTAGATAATACATATGGCATAGCGTACCAATTGTCATCCACACTATAAATCACCATTATCACATTCGAACACCACTCCTCTTTACTATCAACTGCATCCGCATAAGAAGATAAATTTGTTGTTCTTCCCTCTACGAATTCAATGAAATCCTTATTCTTCCACAGTTCTTTATCTAATCCATACAGATTTCCATCATATTCCCACTCGTAATTAATCGAAGCTACATATATATCATCTACTTCAACCTCTATTGACTCCCCTGTATCATTATTTGTATAGCTCACTGCTTTCTCTATATCGTCCTTAGTAACATATTCCAGCGTATTTCCTCTTAATTGTTGTAATTTACAATCATCAAATGCTTTGATATAGTTAATTTTGTAGCTTGCAGAGAAATGATTTCTAAGCCACTCCTCAGGCTCATCATAGTTTCCTTCTGATAACTTACCTGACTGTTCAAGGTATTCAGAGTATGTCTCCTTAACACATTCCATCATTCTCAAAAAATCAGAATTTGCTAAACCATCCTGCATATCTCCATTCTGAGTGAAATAATGATTATTCAAAAAACTTCCTCTTGCATAATCTCCCTCCAGCTTTTTATCAGCTACATCCTCTGAATACACAACATGATTAAATTCCTCATAATCCACATCATTAATAGCATTGAAATACCTGTCTATCGCATCCTCCTGTGGAGTTAAAGATTTTTTATTTTTATGTAAAACAACCAAAATAACAGCAGCTATAATAGCTATAACCACAACAGCAATTACAGGAATTAACACCTGCTTCTTTATTCCCTTTTTACTCTTATTTTGCTTAGAACCTACAGAACTAACATCATCTGAGGCACTATTATTAACCGAAGCCTGCACCATGTCAGGGTGTATGTTTTCAGGCTTAATCCTCGTCCCGCACTGAGTACAGAATTCAGCATCATCCTCTAATTGATATCCACATTTTCTACAAAACATATTTTTTCTCCCCGTATCTTATTATTTATCCCTTCCACAACCTGAACATATTCTGGATGTAGATTTGTTCTTAGTACCGCATGAGCGACAGAACCAGCCATCCTGTATCGTATTCTGCGTCTCACTCGCAGCGGCAAGCTCCGAAATATTATAACCGCCTGTTCCTAAGCTTCCCTTAGGCTTTCCGCAATACGAACAAAAGTCCGCTTCTGGAGCATTGGTGGTACCACATCCAACACAACACCAGTTAGTGTAAATTGGAGTTGTATTATAAGAAATTTTTGGAGCAGAACTGGAACTATTAGAAACATACGAATTCCCTAATGACATATTGCTCAAAATATTCTTAATATCAAGAACGTTGTTAATAAGTTCAACAAATACACCTAATGCCCATAACGCAACAAAACCTATTACCCAGATAGCCCAGCCTAAGCCTTCCTCGTCATTTCCCATAGCAACAAAACCACCTATGACAATTCCAATACCGGCAATCCAGAGCATTACCTTTGACATCCTCGTAAACATATCTCTTGTTTCTCCCTTCAACTTATCGTAGTAATTTTTTCCAGAAATTTACTATTGTATTATAGTCATTTTACTGACTATAGTCAAGTTCATACCCCTAAGTTACCCTTTAATCAAAAAGGAGATGCTTAAAATGATTTCATACAGACCATTCTGGGCGACATTAAGTAACTCACCCGAATCTACCTACACGCTAATCAAAAAATACAATATTTCCAGTGCGATTATAGATAAGCTCAGAAAAAATAAACCTATGAATACAACAACCATAAATGACTTGTGTCGTATATTTAACTGTCGTATCGAAGAAATTGTTGAATATATTCCATCTGATGATGATCAGAAGTTATAGGAAAACAAAAAAATAAAAGCTCAACAAAATGTTGAGCTTTTAAATATGCCGGCGACCGGAATCGAACCGGTACGGGAGATTAGTCCCGCAGGATTTTAAGTCCTGTGCGTCTGCCAGTTCCGCCAC
>CAVELH010000051.1:0-13869 GCA_963616385.1 bacterium
GAGTTTTGTTCAAGACAGGCATCTTCCTTAATATTGGTGAGGACCATATAAGCAAGCTTGAGCATCCGGATTTTGCGGATTATTTAAACTGTAAAAAACAGCTTGTTAAAAATTCTAACAGAGTTATACTTAACAAAAATACAGATTATTATGATGACATATATGCAGCATGCTCTGATAAAGAGGTGATAACCTATGGAACGGATGCGAGTGCAGATTACTATTATGATAATGTAAGTAAGCTTGCTACAGGATTCTCATTTGATTCGGTAAAGAGTGATGGAAGCTACAGACATGGCTTTGAAATTCATATACCGGGAAGATTCAATATAGAAAATGCTCTTGCTGCGATAGTCTTAGGCAAGTCATTGGGAGTGTCTGATGATGCCATTTATAATGGTCTTATTATGACAGTAGTTAAGGGCAGAATGAATGTTTTTGAGAAGAATGGAATTACTGTTATAGTTGATTATGCTCACAATAAGTTAAGCTATTCAAAGCTATATGAATCACTTAAGCTTGATTATGCAGGAAGAAGAATTGTGTCTGTTGGAGGATGTGTTGGAGGCAAGGCATTTAACAGGAGACATGAGTTTGGTGAGATTGTTGGAGGCAATTCTGATTACATTTATCTTACTGCTGTAGATCCGCAGTATGAGGACATAAATCATATCTGTGAGGATATTGCAACGTATATCCCTGCGGATACCGGATATGAGATTATCCCTGACAGAAAAACTGCGATTACCAAGGCAATCGGAGAGGCTAAAAAGGGAGATGTCGTTGTTCTTGTCGGAAAGGGCGAGGAGGAGTACCAGAAGATTAATGGCGTGAGTGTGAAGTACGAGTCAGACCTTGCCATAGCCAGACAGCTCATGAGTTAAAACATTAATATATAATTTTTATTGATTTTACGACAGAAACATTATAATATATACAGGTAGAGTTTTTCTATGAATGTATTATATTAAGATATAATAAAAGATAAATTATGGAGGTAGTAATACATTATGGTACAGGCAGTCGTAGGCGCCAATTGGGGCGACGAAGGAAAAGGTAAGATTACTGACATGCTTGCTGAGAAGGCAGATATAATCGTCAGATTTCAGGGCGGTGCAAATGCAGGACACACTATCGTGAATGATTATGGTAAGTTCGCATTGCATACTCTTCCATCAGGAGTGTTCTATAATCATACTACTAGCATAATAGGTAATGGTGTTGCATTAAACATTCCTGTTTTGTTCAATGAGATTAAATCAATCACTGATAAGAATGTACCTATGCCTAAGATTTTGGTATCTGACAGAGCACAGATGGTTATGCCATATCATATCATGTTTGATACATATGAGGAGGAGAGACTTGCCGGAAGATCCTTTGGTTCTACAAAGTCAGGTATTGCACCTTTTTACTCAGATAAATATGCTAAGATAGGATTTCAGGTTAGTGAGCTCTTCGACGATGAGGAGTCACTTAAGAGTAAAATAGAGCAGGTTATTGCATCTAAGAATGTTTTGTTAGAGCATTTATATCATAAGCCACTTTTAACTGTAGATGAGGTATATAATACTCTCATGGAGTATAAGAAGATGGTTGAGCCATATGTATGTGATGTATCTGCATATTTGTATAATGCAATCAAGGAGGGTAAGAACATTCTTCTTGAGGGACAGCTTGGTTCTATGAAGGATCCAGACCATGGTATATATCCTATGGTTACTTCATCTTCTACACTTGCAGCATATGGTGCTATAGGTGCAGGAATTCCTCCATATGAGATAAAGCAGATTGTTACTGTATGTAAGGCATATTCATCAGCAGTAGGAGCCGGAGAGTTCGTAAGTGAGATACTTGACGAGGAGGCTGCAGATGAGTTAAGACGTCGCGGTGGTGATGGTGGAGAGTATGGTGCTACAACAGGCAGACCAAGACGTATGGGATGGTTTGACTGCGTTGCCTCTAAGTATGGTTGTCGTATACAGGGTACAACAGATGTAGCATTTACAGTATTGGATGTTCTTGGATACTTAGATGAGATTCCTGTATGTGTAGGTTATGACATTGATGGTAAGGTTACAACAGACTTCCCTACAACAGCACAGCTTAAGAAGGCTAAGCCTGTATATGAGAATCTTCCTGGATGGAAGCAGGATATCAGAGGAATAAAGACTTACGAGGAGTTACCTGAGAACTGTCGTAAGTACATTGAGTTTATAGAGAAGCAGATAGGCTTCCCTATCACTATGATATCAAATGGTCCTAGCAGAAGTGATATTATATATCGTGGCTTCAATGCATAGTACAATATATATTTAGTAAGACATATGTGCCGCGTATGGGGGATGACCTTATACGCGGCATTGTTATAGTTAGAATTGTAGCAGGAGGATGATATATGAATATTTTAACTGTGGATGGCATCACTAAGGCGTATGGCATAAGAAAAATATTTGATGATGCATCCTTTTTTCTTCAGGAGGGAGAAAAGGCGGGCATTATAGGAATAAATGGTACAGGTAAATCAACCTTACTTAAGATGATAGCTGGTTATGATGCACCTGACAGTGGACAGATAATTCTTGCAAATGGATATACAGTCAGATATCTTCCACAGACACCTGTTTTTGATGATGAGGACACTGTAATACAGGCAATCCTTAAGGAGAGTACAGGAAGCCATAATGAATGGAATAAAGAGAGTGATGCAAAAAGTATGCTCACTAAGCTCGGAATATATGATTTTGATGAGAAATGTGGACATTTATCCGGAGGACAGAAGAAGAGGCTTGCGCTAGTCGCAGTGCTACTTGAGAAGGCAGACATATTGCTGCTTGACGAGCCTACAAACCATCTCGACCATGAGATGTCAGCGTGGCTTGAGGAGCAGCTTAAGGGTTATCGAGGCTCGGTTATAATGGTTACACATGACAGATACTTCTTAGACAGTGTGGCTGACAGAATTATAGAAATTGACAAAGGTAAGATATATTCCTACAAGGAGAATTATTCGGGATATCTCACATTAAAAACTCTTCGTGAAGATATTGCAGATGCATCAGAGAGAAAGAGACAATCAATATTAAGGGTTGAATTAGAGTGGGTTAAGCGAGGTGCGAGAGCGCGTTCAACAAAGCAGAAGGCAAGACTTGAGCGTTACGAGACAATGAAGAATATGAGTGCACCCCTTAAGGATGACAGTGTAACTATGGGGTCTGTGTCATCAAGACTTGGAAAGACTACTATCAACCTTGACAATATAAGTAAGAGCTATGGTAACAAGGTTTTGATAAATGACTTTACATATCATTTTCTTAAGGATGACAGAATAGGATTTATAGGAAAAAACGGATGCGGAAAAAGCACACTGCTTAAAATTATAATGGGTATGGAGAAGCCTGACAGCGGAAGTGTGGAGATTGGCTCAACGGTTAAGATAGGATATTTTGCACAGGAGGTCATTCTTGGAAGGGACATGAACCCTAATCAGAGAGTGATAGATTATATAAGAGATGAGGCAGAATATGTTGTAACGGAAGAGGGCAAGGTTACCGCAACAAGGCTTTTGGAAAGATTTTTATTCAAGGGTGAGGATCAGTATGGATTAATAGGTAAGCTGTCAGGTGGAGAGAGAAGAAGGTTATATCTGTGCAGAGTATTAATGTCAGCTCCTAATGTGCTTATACTAGATGAGCCTACGAATGATTTGGATATAGCAACGCTTACAGTGTTAGAGGATTATCTTGACAGCTTTGCGGGAATTGTTATTGTAGTATCTCACGACAGATATTTCTTAGACAGGGTGGTAAGACGTATTTTCTCGTATGAGCCGGATGGAAGGCTTATGCAGAGCGAGGGCGGATATACAGATTATGAGAACAGGATGCGTGAGAGAAATTCCAATGTGGCAGAGGAAGGCTTGTCGCAAAAACAGAATCAGGCAGCTCCTAAGCCTTCAAATAGTGGACGCGGACATGATACTAAGCTTAAATTTACATATATGGAGCAGAGAGAGTACGATACTATAGAGCAGGATATAGCGGACCTTGAGGAGAAGATAGAGAAGCTTGATAAGGACATAGCAGACAATGCAAGCAACTCTATAAAGCTACAGGAATTATATGATGAGCAGCAAAGCTTAAATGATATGCTCACACAAAAGATGGACAGGTGGATGTATTTAGAGGAGCTTGCAGCTAAGATTGCAGAACAAAATGCCTGATGGCATAATATAATATATGTAGAATGGAAGGAGTAAGAGTTATGAAGGTTTTATTACTAAACGGAAGTCCGAGAGCAAAGGGATGTACTTATACTGCCCTTTGTGAGATTAAGAAGCAGCTTGAGAGTCACGGTGTGGAGACTGAACTCTTTCAGATAGGAGCAAAGCCTGTAGCTGGTTGTATAGCGTGTGGAGCGTGTGGAAAAACCGGCAAATGTGTGTTTGACGACAATGTAAATGAATTTATTGAGAAAATGAAGCAGGCAGATGGACTTATAGTTGGTTCACCGGTGTATTATGCCAGCGCGAGCGGTCAGGTAGCTGCGTTCTTAGACAGAGCATTTTATGTGGCTGGCTCTTATATGGATGGAAAGCCTGCGGCAGCTATTGTAAGCTGTAGACGTGGAGGTGCGTCTGCTGCATTTGACCAGTTAAATAAGTATTTTAGTATAAGCAATATGCCTATAGTTACAGCTAATTATTGGAATCAGGTACATGGAAATACACCTGAGGAGGTAGTAAAGGATGAGGAGGGTATGCAGACAATGCGTATTCTCGCTGATAATATGGCATGGCTGCTTAACTGCATAGAGTGTGCAAAAAAGGCTGGCATAGATAAGCCAGCCCGTGAGAGCAAAATAAGAACTAATTTTATACGTTAGTTAGTACCCGAAGATGGCATTGCTTTACTTGACTGCTCATTTCTGTAACGCTTAGGTGTCTTGCCGTATTTCTCCTGAAATGCAGCAGTAAAGTGACTTTGTGATGAGAAGTCAAAGTATTCTGAAATCTCAGTTATACTTTTATCAGAATAAATAAGCATCTGTGCCGCTGATTCTAATCTCTTGTCTTTTATATAGGCAGAGAGAGATGTGCCGACCTCCTTGGAGAATAATCGTGACAGATATGACGAGTTCATACCGAGGTAGTCGGCAATATCTGTTATACGGATTTTTTCATGCAGATTATCAAATATATAATCAATGCATTTCTCAATTGGTCTTGAATATGTGATTTTCTTCTGACTGTTTCTCATTCTAAGAGTAAAATCCTCTATCATTTTGGACATAAGCTCAAGAATCTGTGGCTCATTTATACATAAATCAACCTTCTGTATATATATATCGCTCATGCTGTACGCTGTTTCACGCTCAAGTCCCGCCTCAACACAGAAACGTGTAACCATGGCAGCGAGAATTACGAAGTGAAACTTTGAGTTTTGCAGGGGATTCTTAGACAGAACACCATTCTGGTGGGTAGAAGTGGTATATCCCCTGCTCTCCTTGTATTCCTTCTGGCTTTTTCGTACTTCGTCTATATCTCCGGCAGCTATTGCCTTGTAGAATCCGAATTCTTTTTCATATTCAAGATGTCTTATATTTTCTTCGCGCTGATTCAATAGTTTTCTATTCAATTCCCTCTGAAAACTCATATTTAACACCTCTTTTTTTAATATTTTTTATAAGTATAACAAAAAAATATAAAAAATGACATAAAAATGATATAATTGACAAATTTTTTCTGCTATCTTATTAATAACAGATAACGTATAGATGTACAAAAGTTGTAACCGCTACTTAAGAATAGCAATGAACATATGATAAAGTACTTATCTGTTTTGATTATGGTATTAAGGCAATACAACCCCAAGTAATTGCCTTGGTATATATGGAATCCCCCCAAGATTCATATATGTGTCGCGAGACACACATTTCTCCTTCGCGTTTTATAAACGCAGAAAAAACCGCTTTCCCCAGCGGTTTTTTTATTTATGCCATATAACTTGCGGTAATGCTCTCACATATTTCACTTAATATTTCTATTACACGTTCCTGATCTATAGTAGAATATTGCTCATATGCATTGTAGCAGCCCTGAACTAAAACAGTTACATATATATTGGTCTTTAAATCAGCACGAAGCTCTGGCTGTTTGGCGTAGATGGCTGACTTGAAGATACGTTCTATGCTGTCAACAAGTACTGACTGGCGGGAGTCAGAGAATATAATCTTAAACAAATGTCCCTGAGCAACAATATGTGAAAATAGCTGTAGGGTTATCTCACCTGCATGCTGAAGAATGTTGTCGGGGAAGGTGATTCCCTTCATCATTGTATCTAAGAGCTCCTTCTCTAAATGCTCAGATAAGTCGTATATATCCTTATAGTGAAGATAGAAGGTCTGTTTGCTTATCTTTGCCTTATCGGTAAGCTCTTTTATGGTTATTTTTTCAAGTGGTTTCTTGCCTCTTAATTCAATAAATGCTTCATATATGCTGTTCCTTGTTTTCTGAATTCTTAAATCCATGTTACACACCTCTAGACTATTTATAAAAATAGTCAATTAACTGACAAACATAATAAATTGACTATGGTAAATTTACTGACTTATTTCTATTATTATACATGAAAAGACATAATTTTACCATAGTTGTTTTGGAGGAAAGTAATGAATATATACGAGTTCTATACTGGAAGGGAATTTGAGGCATACGAATATCTCGGTGCTCATGTAGAGGGAAATGAGATTGTGTTTCGTACATTTGCGCCTGGAGCAATGGATGTAAAGCTTATAGGCGAGTGTACAGAGTGGAATGAGTGGCAGATGTATCGCATACATGATGGTGGATTTTTTGAATGTAGGACTGAGCATGCCTGGGAGGGAATGTTATATAAGTATAGAATATATAAGAAGGACGGAAGCTATACAGACCATTGTGATCCTTATTGCTTTGGAATGGAGGCTGATTATGGAACTGCATCTGTTGTTAGAAATCTTAGTGACTACAAATTTAATGATGCAAAATGGATGAAGAAGCAGTCAACTAATATGAACAAGCCTATTAATATATATGAGGTTCATGCGGGTTCGTGGAGACGCAAGGAGGATGATTCCCTGTATACATATGATGAACTGGCAGAGCTTATGATACCTTATCTTAAGGATATGGGCTACAACTATGTGGAGTTCATGCCTTTGGCAGAGCATCCGTGTGATGAGTCATGGGGATATCAGTGTACAGCATTTTATGCACCTACCTTCAGATATGGAACAGCAAAGCAGCTTATGAAGATGGTGGATATGTTTCATCAGAATGACATAGGTGTGTTTATAGACTTTGTGCCTGTGCATTTCGCAGTTGATGAGTATGCACTTGCCAACTATGATGGCACATGTCTGTATGAATATCCTCATAATGATGTAGGATATAATGAATGGGGAAGTAAGAATTTCAACCATGCAAGAGGCGAGGTAAGGACATTTTTACAGTCTGCTGCTAATTACTGGCTGTCGGTTTATCATTTTGACGGTCTTAGAATGGATGCGATAAGCAACATAATATATTGGCAGGGCAATTCAGAGCGCGGTGTCAATATGCGTGCGGTTGATTTTATAAAGACAATGAATTACGGATTAAAGGAGAGACATCCGGGTGTTATTTTATCTGCTGAGGATTCAACAGCGTATCTTAAGGTTACAGCGCCGGTTCAGTATGACGGACTTGGCTTTGACTATAAGTGGGATATGGGATGGATGAATGATACACTTGATTATTTCAGGACAGATCCTTTGTTCCGTGGCGGAGATGGTTATAACAGACTTACATTTTCTATGATGTATTTTTATCAGGAGAATTATATGCTTCCTCTGTCACATGATGAGGTTGTACATGGAAAGGCAACCATTGCACAGAAGATGTATGGTGAATATGAGATGAAGTTTCCGCAGCTTCGCGCATTTTATATGTATATGTACATGCACCCTGGAAAGAAATTAAACTTCATGGGAAATGAGCTTGGACAATTAAGAGAGTGGAGTGAGAGCAGAGAGCAGGACTGGGATATACTTAAATATCCACTCCATGATTCATTCCATAATTATATAAGAGAGCTTAATAAATTATATCTCTCCAATCCCGCAATGTATGCGGAGGAGCAGTCTGAATCCGGCTTTGAATGGTTAGATTGCTCTGACAGAGACCAGTGTATATATGCGATTAGAAGAAATGGCGGAAATAAGAGCCTCATGTGTGTGCTTAACTTAAGTGGCGTGACACAGGCGTACACACTTACATTAAATCAGATACCTGATATATCACTTATATTAAATTCTGACTGGGAGAGATTCTCTGGTAATACCAAGGAGAAGAGCGAGCAGTACAGCTATGATGGAAGAACATTTAAGGCTGATATACCACAATTTTCCGGTATGATTTTAGAGATAAAAAACAGTAAAAAAGGTTGAAATCCTGACTGTTTCTGTTATCATATAGCTATATGAGATATATGTAGCAGGATGATAATATCGATACGGGAAGAGGATTATATATGCTATATACTGATTTGACAAAAAAAGCAATGCGTTTGGCGTATAAGGCACATGATGGACAGTACGATAAGGGCGGCGTTCCATATGTGTTTCATCCGTTTCATGTTGCAGAGCAGATGCACAGTGAGTATGATATATGTGTGGCACTTATGCATGATGTTCTGGAAGATACAGATTATACAATAGATGACATAAGAGCACTTGGATTTCCACAGGATATCTTGGATGCACTCGTATGTATAACAAGGGATAAGAGTATCAGCTATGAGGATTACATCCTTATTGTTAAGACTAATGAAATTGCTACAAGAGTTAAGCTTGCGGATTTGGAGCATAACAGTGATACCTCCAGATTACCGGGAGATGATACAGCGTATAATAATTCCCTGCTTGATAGATATGCAAAGGCGAAACGTGTATTGCTGGATGTATAGAAATATCAGATTAATAAGGCGCTTATCTGTTTTAAGAGAGCGCCTTTTTTGATAGTAAAATAACGAAAAGGATGGTTAGTTATGACTAAGAAGGAGCTTACCCTTAATGTTATAGAACGTCTTAAAAGAGAATACCCTGATGCCAAATGCTCACTTTTATATGATGAGGCATGGAAGCTGCTTGTTCAGGTGAGACTTGCAGCACAGTGTACTGATGCAAGGGTGAATGAGGTTGTAAAGCCATTATATGAGAGATTTCCGACTGTGGAGGCACTGGCAAATGCATCGGTTGATGAGATAGAGCAGTTTGTAAGACCTTGCGGGCTTGGCAAGAGTAAGGCGAGAGATATAAGCGCATGTATGAAGATACTGCATGAGGAATATAACGATGTTGTCCCTGATGATTTTGAGCTTTTATTAAAATTACCGGGTGTTGGAAGAAAGAGCGCTAACCTTATAATGGGCGATGTGTTTGGAAAGCCTGCGATTGTCACCGACACACATTGTATAAGGCTTTGTAACAGAATTGGTCTTGTAGATAATATAAAAGAGCCTAAGAAGGTTGAGATGGCATTGTGGAAGCTGGTGCCGCCTGAGGAGGGGAACGGGCTTTGTCACAGATTTGTGTATCATGGCAGAGCTGTATGTACCGCGAGAACCAAGCCGTATTGTGAGAGATGCTGTCTTAATGATATATGCAGAAAAAACGGAGTGTAGAATATGGGAAATGTAAAATTGCAGGATATCATAGGTGTTATTTTTGATTTTAATGGTACTATGTTCTTTGATTCTGAGAAGCATATTAAGGCATGGTCAACCTATGTCAGTGAGATGACAGGAAAAAACTTAAGCTATGAAGAGATACAGAAATATATAGTTGGCAATACGCCAGATCAGATATTGGAGCATTTCTTAGGCTGTGAGCTTACACCAGACATGGTAGCACAGCTTTCTGAGGAAAAAGAGGGAATATATAGAAGGTTATGTAATGAAGATGGAGATAGGCTTAGCCTTGCACCGGGACTTTCTGTATTTCTTGATTATTTGTCAGAATACAATATCCCTAAGACGATAGCTACAACAGCAAGCCTTTCCAATGTCATGTATTATTTTGAAAAATTTGATTTGTACAAATGGTTTGAACCGGATAAGATAGTGTATCAGAGCAGTAAGCTGAGACCAAAGCCATATCCGGATATGTATCTTGTTGCGTGCAAGCTTATTGATAAGAGACCTGACAGGTGTCTTGTATTTGAGGATTCAGTTACAGGAATTACATCGGCAGAGAAGGCTGGTATAAAGCATATAGTTGCTGTAAGGGGAGACAATCCTAACTTAAGCTTAGATGGATTTGACCATATCAGGGCTGTTATAAAGGATTACACGGAGCTTGATGAGAACATTAATATATAACTGTAGTATTATGGTGTATTAATTTATCAAAAACAGGGAATAAAAGTGATATCAACATAGAGATAGGGGATGTACCGGATGAAGGTCAGGATGTCAGTTGAACAATCAAATACAGAAGCCTTTATAAAATGCGTGATGGACAAATATCATTTCCTTAAGTCTGACAGGGAAACTCTCACGAATTTATATGTGCAGCTAAAAAATTATCTTGGACCGTATGCGTCCTATAGGATAAATCAGAAGGTGACAGGTGTACCAGCCATAGATGAAGGACCTTCGGCAATAGTTGCAATGACACTTGGGGCAGGCGTGGACAGGCTTCAGGAGAGATATATGCGGAGTGAAAAGCTTGAGGAGGCATACATGATAGATTGTCTGTGTGCTGAGCTTTTGCTTAGGATGTATGCTGAATTTAATGCTTCTTATGCGAGATTTCACAGAAGATATGTAAAAAGATATGTTTTTATAGGAGATGAGATTCCTGTAACAGCTATGCCCGACCTGCTGAGGGATATAAAGGGTGAAAAGAAAAAAGCTGATAATAAGACTGGTGAGGCTACGGACGAGGCTGCCGCTGAGCTGTGTGATAAGAGTGATAAATGTGAGAGATTGATGGAGCATGAGGATATTACCTGCAATGAATATGGAGTATTAAGTCCGTCTAAGAGCGTTGTATTTTATGCTGCACTGTCAGAAAATCCAAATCAGATGTGTGAGGGCGTGTGCAGTAATTGTCATAATGCGGAATGTGAAAATAGGGTTATCACAGGTATACAGACTGTAAATGTTACTCCTGTTGGAGCAGTGAGCGAAAATGAGAGTGGAGAGCAAAATCTTACTTACGGTTATCAGAGAATTTTTGGTGTACAATAGGGAGGAATTATATGCTGGGTGCAGATAAGAAGTATGTTATGGCTTTGGATGCGGGAACTACAAGCAACCGTTGCATTTTATTTGACAAAAACGGAAATATAGTGAGTATGGCACAGAAGGAATTTACACAGATATATCCAAAGCCGGGCTGGATAGAGCATGATGCAAATGAGATATGGTCAACGCAGCTTGGAGTGTCAGTTGAGGCTATGTCTAAGA
This sequence comes from bacterium, assembly GCA_963616385.1. GTDB lineage: Bacteria > Bacillota > Clostridia > Lachnospirales > Lachnospiraceae > Coprococcus_C. The sequence continues at coordinate 11,490 of CAVELH010000051.1, forward strand.
TTGGAGCTACTGCGGGAGATATAGCGGCAATCGGTATCACTAATCAGAGAGAAACAACCATAATATGGGATAAAGATACAGGAAAACCTGTATATAATGCTATTGTCTGGCAGTGCAGAAGGACAGCGGATTACTGTGAAGCTATAGCTGACAGGCAGGATATGATAAGAAGTAAAACCGGACTTATAATAGATGCGTATTTTTCGGCAACGAAAATTAAGTGGATTTTAGATAATGTGGAGGGTGCGAGAGAAAAGGCAAATGAAGGAAAGCTTTTATTTGGCACTGTTGAGACATGGCTTATATGGAAGCTTACGGGTGGAAGAGTTCATGTGACGGATTACTCTAATGCCTCAAGAACCATGATGTTTAACATAAACACGCTTAAGTGGGATGAGGATATACTAAAGCTCCTTGATATACCAGAGAGTATGCTGCCTGAGGTACGCCCGAGCAGTGAAATCTATGGTATGACAGCGAGGAATTTATTTGGAAGTGAAATACCTATTGCAGGTGCGGCTGGTGACCAGCAGGCAGCGTTATTTGGACAAAACTGCTTTAACGCAGGTGACGCAAAGAATACATATGGTACAGGCTGCTTTATGCTTATGAATACAGGAGATAAACCAATCTTTTCTAAAAATGGTCTGGTTACAACCATAGCGTGGGGACTTAATGGAGAGGTTACATATGCCCTTGAGGGCTCTATATTTGTGGCTGGTGCTGCAATACAATGGCTTCGTGACGAGATGCAGTTTATTACAAATGCAGCAGAGAGTGAGGAGCTTGCACAAAAGGTGAGTGACACAAATGGCTGCTATGTTGTACCTGCATTTACAGGGCTTGGAGCTCCGTATTGGGATCCTTACGCAAGAGGAACGATAATTGGAATTACAAGAGGTGTGAACAGATATCACATAATAAGGGCAACGCTTGATTCTATAGCTTATCAGGTTAAGGATGTTCTTGATGCCATGCATGAGGACTCAGGTATCACCTTAAATGCACTAAGAGTAGATGGTGGAGCTTCGGCAAATAATTATCTCATGCAGACACAGTCGGATGTTATACAGGTTCAGGTAGTAAGACCATCGTGTGTTGAGACAACTGCATTAGGTGCGGCATATCTTGCCGGACTTGCTGTTGGATATTGGAAATCCAAGGATGAGATAAGGGGAAACATGAGCATAGACAGATGTTTCAAGCCGGAGATATCGGCAGAGCAAAGCGGTAAGATGACCGAAGGATGGAAAAAAGCAGTAAGCTATGCATTTAATCAGGCAAAGGAATAAAGAGGTGTTATTACAATGGGAATAAACTTAAATGAGGATAACGACAGTGAGAGATTACAAAGGCAGATAGATTTTTGCAGAGAGTTAGACAAAGAGAAATTCATAACCAGACAGACCTATCTAACTGATGGAAACAGAAAAGAAAATGACGCTGAGCATGCATGGCATATGGCTGTTATGGCAATTATACTGAGTGAGTATTCTAACGAGCCTATAGACCTTTTAAAGACAGTTGCAATGATACTTATGCATGATGTGGTTGAGATAGATGCCGGAGATACATATGCCTATGATGAGCAGGGCAAAAAAACACAGAGGGAGCGTGAAGAGAACGCTGCCAATCGTCTGTATGGCATGCTGCCTGATGACCAGCGCGAGAAATTCCGTGGATTGTTCGAGGAGTTTGAAGCAAGACAGACACCTGAGGCGAAATTCGCAAGGGCAATGGACAACCTTCAGCCGCTTATGCTTAATGCGGCAACAGGAGGAAAGAGCTGGGAAGAGAGAGGTATAAGGATAAGTCAGGTTTTACAGAGAAATGAAATAACACCGAAGGGTGCAAAAGAGTTATGGGATTATGCCTATGCTAATTTTATTGAGCCTTATGCTGAGGCAGGAAAACTTAAGGATGACAGGAGGAAATAAAAATGAACCCAATGGCGCTTATGAAGATTAAAGGATTGTTAGATAAATTTAAGCAGAATCACCCGAAGGTACCTTTGTTTTTAAATGCAGCTTCAATGGCTATAGATGAGGGCAGCATAATAGAGGTAAATGTTACCACATCAACCGGAAAGAATTTGTGTACCAACATGAAGGTAACAGCAGACGACCTTGATATGGTAAGGCAGCTCACCAACCTGAAGGGAATGTAATAATCAGGGTTTGCATATTTTAGGGGTGACGATTTTTTGCAACCTTACGCCGCTAAGAAAAACATAGTACCAGCGTTTTATGATGTTTGATTGTGCATTGCTTCCGAAAACTCGGCTAAAATATATAACAAAAATAAATAGGCAGGGGTGCCTCTGGAAACCCGTTTAATCACGCCAGCACTTAGCGAGCGGTACGCGAGCTTAGTACTGCTG
>CAVELH010000052.1:0-13756 GCA_963616385.1 bacterium
ACCTTGCACCTAAGACATCAGCTACACAGCCCGGACTTCTATATGAGGGAAAGGATTATGGAGGACTTGGGGCTGCCGCAAATGCAGTTTTGCTTATGACATATGAATGGGGTTATGCTTATGGACCGCCTATGGCTGTAGCACCTATAAATCAGGTAAGAAGAGTTGTTGAATATGCTCTTACTGAAATACCAGCTGATAAGATAAGCTTAGGAATACCTAATTATGGCTATGACTGGACCCTGCCATACAGCGTTGGTGGAATGAGAGCCCAGACAATCGGCAATGTGGAGGCAGTTGGAATTGCAAGGGATAACAATGCGATAATAGAATTTGATGAGGAGGCACAGTCACCATATTTTTATTATTATAAGGACAATATAAGGCACGTTGTGTGGTATGAGGATGTAAGGAGTCTTAAAGCAAAATTTGACCTTGTAAATGAATATAACTTAAGAGGTGTCGGGTATTGGACTGTCATGCAATGGTTTTATGCAAACTGGGAATTGCTTAGTTATTACTTTGATATCGTTAAAAATGGTAAATAATATAGTTAAATGGAGTAAAAATAGTAAATCATTAATTATAGTAATTACATATGTTATATGATATAATGTATCGAATGTGAATTGATTTTTGCAGTGGTGTTATTTGATATATATCTTAATTATGAAGAGAGCGAAAAAAACAACAGATATAGAGGAGCATGGAACAAGACGGTATATAAGGACATTGGTATGGAGAGTTTTATATGGCTAAGAAATTTTATGCGGTGAGAATTGGATGTGTACCCGGAATATATGAGACATGGTCTGAATGTGAGCGTATGGTAAATGGTTATAAGGGTGCTGTGTATAAGAGCTTTTTGACCTTGGATGAGGCGAAAAAATTCATGTGTGATAGTCCTACGACAGATGATAATGCGGATGTCGATATACCATACGCATTTGTGGATGGTTCTTATAATTCTGCTACAAGGGTATATGGCTACGGCGGTTTTCTGATATATAATGGGGAGAAACACATTATACAGGGAAGCGGTAGTGATGAGGAGATGGCTGCTATGCGTAATGTGGCAGGAGAGGTCTTAGGAAGTATGGCAGCCGTGGAGCTTGCTGTTAAGCTTGGTATACCAAGGCTTGATATATATTATGATTATATGGGTATCGAGATGTGGGCAACCGGCGGCTGGAAGAGGAATAAGAAGGGGACAATAGCTTATTACGATTATATGCAGGAGATAAAGGATAAGATTGCTATAAGATTTGTCAAGGTTAAGGGACACTCAGGAATTGCCGGCAATGAGGAGGCTGACGCTTTGGCAAAGCAGTCTGTAGGTATAGAGTGATGTTTTGGATTGTATTTATTATATTGCTTTCTATTGCGATTATACTTAATATTGCAGCGTGGATTTTTCCATCACTATGTGACTGGTACACAATTCATATTATGCCATGGTGGTATAACAGTTATGGAAGATTCAGCAATTTGTTTAGCTTTTCGGTTGGGGAGGTTATGCTTATATTGCTGGTGCTTCTTATTTTGGCATCGATTGTTATGCTTTTTATATATGCTTTCGGAAGGAAAAAGCCTTGTTTAAGAAGAATTGTTAAAGGCTTTTATAAGACAGAAGCAATGATACTGGCTGTAGTATGTGTAATTATGACACTTAATTGCAGCATGTTATATCATTGTACACCGATAGATGCAAATCCTTATGTTGCCTACAGGGAGTATTCTCTTGATGAGTTAGAGACAGCGAGGAATTATATCGTTGAGCAGTGCAATTTATACAGCACACGTATTAACAGGGATGAAGGTGGGTATATATCATACGATGGAGATATGCAGGAGTATGCAAAATATGCGCTACATAATATATCAGATACATTTCCGAAGCTCAAAGGATATTATCCTGATGTCAAGCATATGATGTTTTCTGATTTGCTGTCTCAGGCATATATTGCAGGGTATTATTTCCCATTTTCAATGGAGGCAAACTGTAATGACAATATGTATATAATTAATTATCCGGAAGTATATTGCCATGAGCTGTCACACTTGCATGGTTATATATATGAGGATGAGGCTAATTATATTTCGTTTCTTGCCTGCACATCAACAGATGATGATTTTTTTGTATACTCTGGATATTTAAGTGTACTTAATTATATTGACAATGCGTATATAGAGTCGCTTAACGGTGATACGGCAAGATATAAAAGACAGGTGAAGATAGACAAACAGGTAAGGGAGGATAATGTATTTTTGCTTCCTGATACATGGGAGAAGGTGGAGGCTAAGGCTGTTGTGAGTACAGATACAGTTAATAATGCCTCAGACACATTTATTAATACAAGCCTTCAGATGAATGGCGTTTCTGATGGCATTGCAACCTATGGAAAAGTAGTTGATTTATTGTTGCAGTATTATGATGGGGTGCTATATTAGGTTACCTTGACATTTTTACGAAAATATGTTAAAAATAGTTAAATAATGCCTTTTTTTTCTGGATGATTTTGTTCATAATTCAGATAAAAGGGTAAATTATTCGATAGAGAAGAATTAGGTGGAGAATGATATGAAGTTTCAGGTTAGTAATTTGTTCAAGAAGAATGTCAATGATACTGCCGGTGTTGTTGATGGTGCTGCTAAGGTAGCTGCAGGGAAGGCAGTTAAGACTGCTGACAACAATGACGGTAAAGAGCCGGGAGATGCAGTTGTTGTATGTCCTAAGTGTAAGCAGGAGTTCAAGAAGGAAGAGGTTAAGTCTAATCTCAATGTCTGTATGGCATGTGGTTATCATTATGTAATATCAGCAGAAAAAAGAGTTCGTTCACTTGTAGATCCAGGCAGCTTCAAGCCTTTAAAGTGCAAAGTCGCATTCTCGAATCCATTGGAATACCCTGAATATGAAGATAAAATTAAATCATTACAGGAAAAGACAGGCTTAGAGGAGGCTGTTTATACCGGTGTTGGTAAGATTGACGGATATGAAGCCGTTATAGCTGTTATGAGCAGCAAGTTCCTTATGGGAAGCATGGGTATGGCAGTTGGCGAGAAGGTAACAAATGCGATAGAGTACGCAGACAGAAAGAAATTACCTCTTATTATATTTACAGCGAGTGGCGGTGCAAGAATGCAGGAGGGTATTTTATCACTCATGCAGATGGCTAAGACAAGTGCTGCAATAGAGAAATTTAATGAAGATGGAGGACTTTATATTTCAGTTCTTACACATCCTACTACAGGTGGTGTAACAGCGAGCTTTGCAACCTTAGGGGATATAACCTTAGCTGAGCCGGAGGCTCTTATCGGTTTTGCAGGCCCTCGTGTTATAGAGCAGACTATAGGACAGAAGCTTCCGGAGGGCTTCCAGCGTTCAGAGTTCCAGCAGGAGCATGGCTTTGTTGACCAGATAGTTCCAAGGGACAAGATGAGAGAGACAATCGCTCATATATTACGTCTTCACAGTAAGAGAGGTAGATAGATATGATTAAGGAAATTGATACAAGAATTATAGAGATAGATAATGAGATAGAGAAGCTTAAGAAGGAGGATGCCGTTGACGAGGCACAGATATATGTACTTAAGAGAGAACGTCATGACCTCATTAAGATGTGCAGGAACCTTGATCCACACGACAAGGTATATCTTGCAAGACATAAGAAGAGACCTAAGATTACAGATTATGTGGATAACATTTTTGATGACTTTTTTGAGCAGAAGGGTGATGCCCTTGGCAAGGAGGATGGAAGTATATATGGTGGTATAGCTATGTATTACGGAACTCCTGTTACAGTTATCGGACATAGAAAGGGTAACAATCTAAATGAGAATCTTGCATGTAATTTTGGTATGCCGGGACCAGAGGGCTACAGAAAGGCACTCCGTCTTATGAAGCAGGCAGAGAAGTTCGGCAGACCTATAATTACATTTATAGATACACCGGGTGCTTATCCGGGACTTGAGGCAGAGACTAACGGACAGGGTAATGCCATTGCAGAAAATCTTGCTAAGATGAGTGCACTTAAGGTTCCTGTAATTGCCATTGTAACTGGCGAGGGAAGCAGTGGTGGAGCTCTTGCAATCGGAGTTGCAAACAGTGTCCTTATGCTTGAGAATGCTATATATTCTATTCTTTCACCTGAAGGCTATGCTTCTATATTGTGGAAGGATTCATCAAGGAGTGATGAGGCTTGTAGTATGATGAGACTTACTGCACAGGATTTGAAGGAATTCCATGTAATAGATGAGATTATTCCTGAGCCTATCGGGGGAGCACACCTTAATCCTAACGCTGTTTATAAGGCAGTAGATAAGTATTTAAGAAGAGAGCTTGAGAAATATGCTAAGATGGGACCTGATGAGCTGGCTAAGCATAGATACAAGAAGTTTAGAACTATTGATTCTGATTATTTAAAGGTAATGTAATTATTGACGAGGGATAAAGGAGAGAAGATGCAGGTTTTGGATGGCCTCCACATAGTTGGTACTGGACATTATGTACCTTCAAAAGTGGTGACAAATGATGATTTAAGTAAGATAGTTGATACAAACGATGAATGGATTGCTTCTAGAACAGGTATTAGAAGAAGGCATTTTGCTGAGAACGAGACAAACGAGGATATGGCATACGGGGCAGCTAAGATGGCTATAGAGAATGCCGGCATAGATAAAGTAGATATAGGTGCAGTTGTGGTAGCTACCATAAGACCTGACCATATGACGCCATCTATGGCATGTATGGTTCAGAAGAGACTTGATATTCCACAGTATGCTGCATGTTTTGATATAAATGCTGCGTGCTCAGGCTTCATGTATGGAATACAGGTTGCAAGAGGTCTGCTTATGCAGAGCGACAAGAAGTATGCTGTAGTGGTTGGAAGTGAGATGCTGTCTAAGATACTTGATATGACAGACAGAGGAACATGTATATTGTTCGGTGATGGTGCCGGAGCTGCGGTAATTGAGTTATCTGATTCACACCGCTATTTCAGTGTACTTGGCTCAAGCGGTGATGATGATGTGCTTGAATGTCCGAACCATGATGGTGAGAGACGCGTTAATATGAAGGGCAGTGATGTATTTAAGTTTGCTGTATCGACTGTTCCACAGACAATATTTGAGTTGCTTGACAAGGCTGGACTTGGCGTTGACGACATAGATGTATATGTCTGCCATCAGGCTAACAAGCGTATAGTTGAGATGGTTGCAAAGAAATGCAAGCAGAGTATGGACAAGTTTTATATAGATATGGATGAATATGGAAATACATCCTCTGCAAGTATTCCTATTGCACTTAGCGAGATGAATCAAAAGGGGCTCTTAAAGCCGGGCATGAAGGTTATCTGCGTTGGATTTGGCGGAGGACTTACATGGGGCGGAGCCTACATAGAATGGTAATTTAGACATATGAAGCCATCCGGTGATGGCAGACAAGGAGTGTAAAATGAAGTTAAATGAGTTGCTTAATATCAAATACCCTATAATACAGGGAGGTATGGCTAATATTGCAACAGGAGAATTTGCAGCAGCCGTATCAAATGCAGGTGGACTTGGTCTTATCGCGTCAGGTGGATTTGATGCTGAGAGAATTCGTGAGGAGATTAAGAAGTGTCGTGAAAAGACAGACAAGCCTTTTGGAGTTAATCTTATGCTTATGAATCCGGATGTTGACAATATAGCGAAGATGCTTGTTGAGGAGAAGGTAGCTGTTATCACAACAGGTGCAGGAAGCCCTGAGAAATATGTGGCTGACTGGAAGGCTGTTGGAAGCAAGGTTATTCCTGTAGTAGCAAGCGTTGCTCTTGCAAAGAGAATGGAGAGAATGGGCGTTGATGCCATAATTGCCGAGGGCGGCGAGAGTGGCGGCCATGTAGGTGAGATGACAACTATGGCACTTGTTCCTATGGTTGTTGACGCTGTAAATATTCCTGTTATTGCTGCCGGTGGTATTGCAGATGGAAGAGGTCTTGTTGCCGCATTAGCTCTTGGTGCTATAGGTATACAGATAGGAACAGTTCTCTTAGCTAGTGAGGAGTGTCCTATACATGAGAATTATAAGCTCGCAGTTGTAAAGGCAAAGGATAACCAGACTGCTGTTACGGGTCGTTCTGCCGGAGCACCTGTTCGTGTTATTAAGAACAATATGACAAGAGAATACCTTAAGATGGAATCTCAGAATGTTTCAAGGGATGAATTAGAGAAGCTTACTCTCGGCTCACTCCGTAAGGCTGTTCTTGATGGAGATACCAAGTATGGTTCTCTTATGGCAGGTCAGATATGTGGACTTGTAAAGGAGATAAGACCAGTTGCAGACATTCTTGATGAGATATATGAGGATGCAAAGAAAGAGCTTTCACAGCTTTCACTATAGTTCGCAGAAGATTAGATAACGGAGGTTAGATATGAAGATTGGATTTTTGTATGCTGGACAGGGCAGCCAGCATGTAGGAATGGGAAAGGATTTGTATGAGGCATATCCTGAATTCCGTGAGACATTTGATAATGTAAATGTAGGCTTTGATGTAAAGGAGTGTTGCTTTGACGGTCCTATTGAGAAGCTTGGACAGACAAGATATACACAGCCTTGTATGGTTGCATTTGCGGTAGGAATGACTAAGATACTTGCATCAAAGGGTATCAAGCCTGAGATTGCAGCCGGATTATCACTCGGTGAGTATTCAGCATTATATGCAGCAGGTGTTTTCGAGGAGAATCAGGTTATAGACCTTGTTGCCTATCGTGGCAAGTCTATGGAGGAAGCTGTAACAGGCAGAGACACAGGTATGATAGCTGTAATGAGCCTTGACCGTGAGACTATAAAGGAGTGCTGTAAGCAGGCAGAGGAGGAATTTGCAGATAATCCTTGCCATATAGCTGAGGTTGCAAATTACAATACACCTGTTCAGGTAACTGTTTCAGGTGATACACCTGTAATTAACAGAGCAGGAGAGCTTATGCTTGAGAAGGGTGCAAGAAGAATAGTACCTGTTGCTGTAAGCGGACCTTTCCACACTTCACTTATGAAGCCGGCAGGTGATAAGCTTGCAGAGAGATTTAAGACAGAGAAGTTTGGAGATATGTCATTCCCTGTATTGTTCAATGCCACAGGTAAGGAATTAGAGGATGGAGTATCTATCGCATGTATGCTTGAAAAGCAGGTTCAGAGCAGTGTTTATTTTGAGGATTCTATCAAATATATGATAGATAAGGGTGTAGATACCTTTGTTGAGATTGGACCTGGTAAGACCTTAAGTGGTTTTGTCAAGAAAATTGACCGCAGCTTAACAACATATTCTGTTGAGGATGTTGACAGTCTCAATACTTTATTTGAGGCGCTCGGTGTATAAGAGTTACAGATATTATTATATAGTATGAAAGGGTTTAATATGAGCTTAGAAGGTAAAACAGCTATAGTTACAGGCGGAAGCCGTGGAATAGGTCGTGCAATCTGTATAGAGCTTGCCAAGCAGGGAGCTAATGTAGTAACCTGTTATTCCAGCAGTGCAGATAGCGCTAACGAGACAGTAAATATGTGTAAGGAATATGGTGTAAAGGCTGAGGCGGTAAAGGCTGATGTAGCTATCAATGAGGAGGTTGCAGCTCTTATCTCCAAGGTTAAGAGTGAGTATGGCAGTATTGATATATTGGTCAACAATGCCGGAATAACAAAGGATAACCTCATTATGAAGATGAACGAGGATGATTTTAATAAGGTTATAGATACCAACCTTAAAGGAGCATTTTTGTGTATACAGAATGTTGCAAGAATCATGCTCAAGCAGAAATCAGGTAAGATAATTAATATAAGCAGTGTTGTAGGTGTAAGTGGAAATGCCGGACAGGCTAACTATGCAGCAAGTAAGGCAGGTCTTATCGGACTTACCAAGTCTGTTGCAAAGGAGCTTGGTTCAAGAGGAATAACAGTAAACGCTGTAGCTCCCGGCTTTATAGAGACAGATATGACTGCAAAGCTTCCTGCCGATGTAGTTGACGAGATGAAGAAGTCTATACCTATGAAATCTATGGGACGAGTAGATGATGTAGCTAATCTTGTAGCATTTCTTGCATCTGATAATGCACGCTATATCACAGGTCAGGTTATCTGTGTTGATGGCGGAATGGCAATGTAGTTTGAAAGGAGAATGAGATGAAAAGAAGAGTTGTAATAACTGGAATGGGTACAGTTAATCCTATAGGCAATAACCTTGAGGAGAGCTGGGAGAATATTAAGAAGGGTGTATGCGGTATCGGACCTATAACACAGATAGATGTTACAGACCATGCTGTAAAGCTTGCCGGAGAGGTTAAGAACTTCAGTACTGAAGGAATAATCGAGAAGAAGGAAGCAAGAAGAATGGAACGTTTTTCACAGCTTGCCCTTGTATCCGCTGTAGAGGCCTTCAATCAGAGTGGTCTTGATATGGAGAAGGAGGATGCACTTCGTTGCGGCGTTGTATTCTCTAGTGGTATCGGTGGACTTAACTGTACAGAAAATAATTACAAGACAGGTCAGAGAAGAGGCTTTGATAAGATATCTCCTTTCTATATACCAAATACAATACCTAATATGGCAGGTGGAAACATTGCTATCCGTCTTGGCTTTAAGGGTATGTGTACATGTGTTGTAACAGCCTGTGCATCAGGTAACAATGCAGTTGGAGATGCTTTCCATTATATCAGAGATGGCTATGCAGAGGTTATGCTCTGTGGTGGTACAGAGTCATGTATAACAGATATGGGTATCGGTGGATTTACTGCAATGCAGGCACTTAACACTACAGATGATCCTACTCGTGCATCAATTCCTTTTGATAAGGAGAGAGCAGGATTTGTAATGGGCGAGGGTGCTGGTTCACTTATCTTAGAGGAGTATGAGCATGCTAAGGCAAGAGGTGCTAACATTCTTGGTGAGGTTGTAGGTTATGGTGCAACCTGTGATGCATATCACATAACTGCTCCATGTCCAGATGGTTCAGGCGGAGCAGCAGCTATGACAATAGCTATGCAGGACGCAGGTATAGAGCCTTCAGAGGTTGGTTATATAAATGCACACGGAACATCAACGCACCTTAACGACTCAGGAGAGACAAAGGCTATTAAGACAGCATTTGGCGACCATGCATACAAGCTTATGGTCAGCTCAACAAAGTCAATGACAGGACATTTGCTTGGTGGTACCGGAGCTGTTGAGGCAATATTTACAGCTATGGCATTGAAGGATGCATATATTCCTGCAACAATCAATTACAAGGTTCCTGATGAGGAGTGTGACCTTGACATTGTTCCAAATGAAGGAAGAAATGTGCAGGTAGAGTATGCTGCATCTAATTCACTTGGATTTGGCGGACACAATGCATGTATAGTTCTTAAGAAGTTTGAAGATTAATTAGTATATAAACAAGTAGACATTTTTACTGAGATTATATAGCTGGCGTTTTTAACATCCTGTTATGATACAACACGATAAAAATGCCAGCTATAAAAGTATTATTAGAAGGAGATAAAGTTATGGAATTAAATTCAAATCAGATACAGGAGATAATACCTCACAGATACCCTTTTCAGTTGGTGGACAGAATTACAGATTATGAGCCGGGTAAGTGGGCTAAGGGAATAAAGTGTGTTTCTGTTAATGAAATGCAGTTCTGTGGACATTTTCCACAGCAGCATATAATGCCGGGAGTATTAGTTATAGAGGCACTTGCACAGGTTGGTGCGATTGCACTTCTCACAGAGGAGGAGAACAAGGGCAAGATAGCATTTTTCGGTGGAATTAAGAACGCAAGATTTAAGAAGCAGATAATTCCTGGTGATGTTATTGAGATGGAGTGTGAGCTTACAGAGAGAAAAGGACCTGTAGGTTACGGAAAGGCAGTTGCTAAGGTAGATGGAAAGGTTGCTGTTGTATGCGAGCTTACATTTGCGGTACAGCAGTAAATGTTTTTATTTGGAGGAATGACAAATGACTAATTGTATAAATTGCGGACAGAGTATACCTAAAACAGCAACAGAATGTCCTTACTGTGGAGCAGCACAGGAGGAGCGTACAGTTTTGTTGCAGGATGATTATGATACTACAAGCTGTATCGACTGTGGAAAAAGTATTCCAAAGTCAGCAGTAGCATGCCCTTATTGTGGAGCAGCACAGGAGGAACGTACAATTTTATTGCAGGATGAGCCACAACCTCAGGAAGGCTATGTAAACCAGCAGGCACAAAGACCGATGTTTACAGAACAGCAGGCACCACAACCTACACCACAGCCGATGCCACAGCAGGTGTCACAGCCTGTACCACAACAGGGCTTTAATCAGTATAATACAGGCATGGAGGCTTCTGCTAAGAAATCAAATACCGGATTAATAGCAGGTATTGTTGCAGCAGTTGTTGTATGTGTTGTGGTGGCTCTTATAATTCTTCTATAATAAGTATTTGGTATGAGGTAAGCTATGCAAATTAAAAAGGTACTTACAATAGCAGGCAGCGATTCGTCCGGTGGAGCCGGTATTCAGGCAGACATTAAGACTATCATGGCAAATGGCTGTTATGCTATGAGTGCAATAACAGCTTTAACAGCTCAAAATACTACAGGTGTGACAGGGATTATGGATACGACACCAGAGTTCCTGGAGTTACAGATAAGAGCTGTATTTGATGATATAAGGCCTGATGCTGTAAAGATAGGAATGGTATCATCAAAGGAAATTATATGTACTATTGCAGATATGCTCACAGAGTATGAAACGCAAAATATTGTTTTAGATCCTGTTATGGTGTCAACGAGTGGAAGCAGATTGCTAAAGGATGATGCTGTTTTTGCATTATGTGACAGATTATTTCCTATTGCTGATATTATAACACCTAATATCCCTGAGACATCGCTTTTAACCGGACTTGATATTAAGTGCGAGGAGGATATGTCTAGGGCAGGCAGGATGTTAGCCGACAAATATAATATTAATGTCCTTGTCAAGGGTGGACACAGCATCAATGATGCAAATGATTTGCTTGTAACAAATGATAACTGTGTATGGTTCAGAGGAGAGCATATAGATAATCCGAATACACACGGAACCGGATGCACGCTGTCATCAGCTATTGCCTCATATCTTGCTAAGGGCTATAATATGGTTGATAGTGTGAGGAAAGCTAAACAGTACATTTCAGATGTGCTTAAGCATGAGATTAATCTGGGAGCTGGCAGTGGCCCGCTTAATCATGGATGGAGATATGAAAATGACTAATAATATAATAGAAAATGTTCATAAGATGGTACCACTTGTTCATAACATTACCAATTATGTGACCGTAAATGATTGTGCTAATGTTCTTCTTGCGTGTGGTGGCTCTCCTATAATGGCAGATGATGAGGACGAGGTATACGATATAACATCAATATGCAGTGCCTTAAATATTAATATAGGAACACTTAATAAGAGAACCATAACATCTATGTTTCTTGCAGGAAGAAGAGCTAATGAGTTAAAGCATCCTGTAGTGTTAGATCCTGTAGGTGCGGGTGCATCATCACTGAGGACAGAGACTGCACTTAATATTATGCGTGAGATAAAGCTTGATGTTATCAAGGGAAACATATCAGAGATAAAGACATTATATGATGGCTGCGGCAATACAAAGGGTGTCGATGCCAACGAGAAGGATAGAGTAAATGCTGATAATCTTATAGCTGTCTCAGAGCTTGCCAAGGAGCTCAGCGCAAAAACAGGAGCTATAATTGTGATTACAGGCGCGATCGATATAGTTGCCGATAAGACTATGGCTTATGCGATATATAATGGACATAAGAGTATGTCTAAGGTGTCGGGTACAGGCTGTATGTTATCAGCTATGTTAGCTGCCTATATAACAGCCAATCCAGATAATAAGCTTGAGGCAGTAATTGCAGCGGTTTCAGTTATGGGTATAGCCGGTGAGAGAGCAATACTTAATGCAATTAAGATGGATGCAGGAAGTGGCAGCCTTAAGACTTATATTATAGATGAAATATATAAGATGACTGATGAGACATTAGCTGAACAGATAAGATGTGAAAGGTTAGATAACAGAGTTGTTGAGAGAAGCTTAAAGCTAAAGTTTATAGCCAATGCCATGAAGGTTTATGCTGTCACAGACAGAGCATGGCTTAAGGATGAGACCTTATATGAGCAGGTTGAGAAGGCTTTAAAGGGCGGTGTTACATTTATCCAGCTTCGTGAAAAGGATATGGATGACGACGAGTTCCTTGCAACAGCATTATGTATAAAGGAGCTTACAGATAAATATAATGTTCCGTTTGTCATAAATGATAATGTTGACATCTGCTTAAAATGTGGAGCTGACGGCGTACATGTAGGACAGAGTGACATGGAGGCTGGCAATGTAAGAAAGCTCCTTGGAAATGACAAGATAATTGGAGTTTCTGCACATACTGTTGAGGAAGCTATAGCTGCTGAGCGTGCTGGAGCAGATTATTTGGGTGTTGGAGCGGTATTTTCAACATCAACCAAGCAGGATGCTGATGCGGTTTCATATGACACACTCAGTGAGATATGTGCATCTGTTCATATTCCTGTCGTTGCCATAGGAGGAATTAATGCTGACAACATAAGAGAGCTTAAGGGAAGCGGCATAAGTGGTGTTGCGGTAGTATCTGCTATATTCGCGGCAGATGATATAATTTTGTCAACGAAAAAAATAAAAGAAGCAGTAGGTGAATTACTTGAGGATTGATAAAGATATATACAGTGTCATAGAGCCTCATATGGCAGGTAAAAAGGCTGCCATATTTGACATGGATGGAACACTTCTTGACAGTATGTCCATGTGGGCAGTGCTTGACATTCAATATATGAATAATATGGGTATAACGCCAAGACCGGATTTCCATCGTATAATGACATCCATGACTTTACCTATGTCATCTGAGTACATAGCGAGGGAATATCCGGTTCCTTATAGTGCCGAAGAGGTATATAACCAGATACTTGATATGGCAGACAAATATTATAGATATAAGCTGCCTGTTAAGGCTAAAGTACCTTCCCTTGTCAAGCATTTACATGATGATGGTATTCATATGATGGTTGCGACTGCTAATGAATATGACATGAGCCACGCGGCATTGGAGAGAAACAATGTATTTCAATATATGGATGGAATTGTCACATGTACAATGGCAGGTGCAAATAAACAAAATCCGGCAGTGTTTCTCATGGCGTGTGACAAGATGAATGTCAGTGTCAGTGAATGTGTTGTATTTGAGGACTCTCTTTATGCTATTAAGACTGCCAGAGATGCAGGATTTACGGTTATCGGAGTATATGATGAGGGCGAGAAGGAAAACTGGGACGAGATATGCAGCATAACGGATTGTCAGGTGGTGTTGGATGATGAACAAAAATAATAAAAAGCAGACTATGTCAAGCTGTGATACATGTGCATACTTAGTTTATGATGATGAATTTGAGGAGTATGTGTGCGATGTGAGCATGGATGAGGATGATATGTCGAGACTGATGTCAGACAGTCATTACAGTTGTCCATTTTACAAATATGGTGATGAATATAGTGTTGTAAGAAAACAGATGTAGAAATATTAAATTAGATGAGGATGACAAGATGAAGGATAATATAGTTTTAATAGGTATGCCGGGTGCTGGTAAAAGTACTGTGGGTGTTTTGCTTGCCAAGGCACTTAATTATGAATTTCTGGATACGGATATTACTATTCAGAAAAAATCGGGCAAGAA
>CAVELH010000053.1:0-13735 GCA_963616385.1 bacterium
TATGAGTAATGCGAGATATATTCAGATTGCTATGGAGTATGTTCCATTTGACGCTGACATAACGAGAATAAGGGTAGAATATAAGAAACAGTCCAAGTATGGTGAAAAGCTTAGCGTTGCATGTGTATATGAGGATGCAGAGGGGGGGAGGACACTATATTCTTACATTTACCGGAGAAGAGGGACAGGTAAGAGCTATAGTTGAATTTGCAGTAAATAACGGGTGACAGATATGAATAAGAATATATCCGAGAAAAAAATCGAACAGATGATAGGGGCAGCTTTAAAGGCGAGGAAGCTTGCGTATACACCATATTCACATTATATGGTTGGGGCGGCACTTCTTGTATGTGATGGTACAGAGGATAATAAGATAATCACGGGCTGTAATATAGAAAATGCGGCGTATTCACCGGGTAACTGTGCTGAGAGAACTGCCATATTTAAGGCTGTGAGCGAGGGCTACAGGGATATGCTTGCGATAGCTATAGTGGCAGGAAATGAGGCTATGACAGACGAGGATATAGCAGCCGCGGACACATACGTATCACCATGCGGAATGTGCAGACAGGTTTTGCGGGAATTTGTAAATCCTGCTGAGTTTGTGGTTATAATGGCTAAGAGTAAGACAGATTACAGGAAGATGACACTTGAGGAATTATTTCCATATGGGTTTGGACCTGAATATATAAAATATTAATTGATGGAGGAAGCATGAATTGAGTAAATTTGATGTATTAAAGTCATACACGGTAGAGGAAGAAAGAAAGATTAGCGAGGTAAATGGAACAGGCTATGTCTTAAGACATAACAAAACGAAAGCCAGAGTTATGATTATAGAGAATGATGACAGCAATAAGGTGTTCACTATAGGCTTCAGAACTCCGCCTTCAGATGATACAGGTGTACCTCATATAACAGAGCACTCTGTACTGTGCGGATCTAAGAACTTCCCTGTGAAGGATCCTTTTGTTGAGCTGTGCAAGGGTTCACTTAATACATTTTTAAATGCAATGACATATTCGGACAAGACAGTATATCCTGTGGCAAGTCTTAACAAGCATGATTTCCACAACCTCATGCACGTTTATTTAGATGCGGTATTTTATCCTAATATATATAATAAGGATGAGATAATGAAGCAGGAGGGCTGGCATTACGAGGTTGATGAGGAGACAGGTGAGTTATTCATAAATGGTGTCGTATATAACGAGATGAAGGGTGTCTACTCATCAGCGGAGGAGCAGTTATACAGAATTATAGAGAAATCTCTGCTCGGACACACAGCATATGGATATGAGTCAGGTGGAGATCCGGCGTATATACCAGAGCTTACGCAGGAGGCATTTTTAGATTTCCACAGAAGATATTATCACCCTAGCAACAGTTATATTTACCTGTATGGAGATATGGACAGTGTAGCTGAGCTTGATTTTATAGATAAGGAATACCTATCAGACTTTGATTATCTTGATATAGACTCAAGTCTTAAGGATGAACCATGCTTTGAAAAGCCGCAGAGCGTTACAGAGTATTATTCACTTTCAGATGCGGACAGCGAGGAGGATAACACATATCTTGCTTATAATGTTGTCGTTGGCAAGAGCCTTGACAAGAAGCTTTGTACAGCAATGTCTGTTTTGGAGCACGCATTATTAATAGCACCGGGTGCGCCGCTCAAGAAGGCACTTATAGATGCGGGAATAGGTAAGGATGTATTCTCATCATTTGATGACGGAATAAAGCAGCCTACATTCTCAATCATAGCCAAGAATGCAAATGCATCTGACGAGGAACGCTTTATAGAGATAATAGACGATACATTAAGAAAGCTTGTAAGTGAGAAGATAAATAAGAGGTCACTTACGGCAGCAGTTAATTCATTTGAGTTTAAGCATAAGGAGGCAAACTTCGGAAGATTTCCTAAGGGACTTATGCTCGGACTTAACGCATTTGGAACATGGCTCTATGATGACGGACATGCTCTTGATTTGTTCTTTATGAATGAGGTATATGACGAGCTTAAGAAGGATATAGAGACAGATTACTTTGAGCAGCTAATAGAGGCATATCTGTTAGATAACAAGCATAAGAGCTATATAAAGCTTGTGCCAAAGAAAGGACTTAACGCTAAGCGTGAGACAGCGGAGAAGGCTAAGTTAAGTGAATATAAGGCAGGCTTAAGCGAGGATGATATAAATAAGCTTATAGCCGATGAGAAGCATTTGAAGGAATACCAGAGTGAGCCTAGTACAAAGGAGGAACTAGAGACTATACCTTTGCTTGCCATATCAGATATAGACAGGGCAGCAAGGAAGATTAAGAATAACTTCTCAGAGATAGAGATGGTTAAGGTTGTAAGCCATAAGATATTTACAAATGGAATAAGCTACCTGACACTTAACTTTGATATAACTGACTTAGATCAGGATAAGCTTCCTGTTGCATCGCTTCTTACAGATATATTTAAATATGTAGATACTGAGAATTACTCATATAATGAGCTTGCAAATGAGATTAATATCCATACCGGTGGAATCGGATTTGCAACTACAGTTACAAATAAGAAGGAAAAGGATAAATATATAGTTCAGTTTATTGTTAATGCAAAGATGCTTGATGATAAGGTCGATAAGGGTATGGAGCTTATATCTGAGATACTTTTCACATCCAAGCTTGATGATAAGAAGCGTCTGCGTGAGATAGTAGCTGAGAGCCATGCAAACCTTAAAAATGACCTTGTCTCAGCGGGACATACCACGGCAGCAGGTAGAGCGATATCTTATGTATCACCTATCGGAGTGGTTAAGGAGCTCACAGAGGGCATTGATTACTACAAGTATCTTGAGCTTATTAACAACGATTTTGATAATCAGTATGACAAGCTGGTTGATGATTTAAAGACAGTTCTTGGAGAGATATTGTGGAGAAATGGACTTGAGGTATCTTACACCTCAGACTGTGAGCCTGAAAAAGTGCTTAAGGCTTCGGTAACAAAGCTCTCAAAGAGACTTTCATCACGTCTCTCATATGAGAATGCTAAGAAGATATCACCTTGTGCATATAATGAGGGCTTTAAAACAGCAAGTCAGGTACAGTATGTTGCTACAGCAGGTAATTTCATGGAGAGAGGTCTTACCTATAATGGTGGACTTTCAGTTTTAGCATCTATCTTCTCATATGATTACCTGTGGATTAATGTCAGAGTAAAGGGCGGTGCTTATGGCTGCATGTGCGCATTTGCGAGAAGTGGAAATGCATACTTTACATCTTACAGAGATCCTAATCTTATGGAGACATACGATATCTATAAGAAGGCACCTGAATATGTGAGAAGCTTTGATGCGGACGAGAGAGACATGACTAAATACATTATAGGTGCTATAAGCAAGCTTGATGCACCACTTACACCGTCAGCCGAGGGTAACTTCAGCTATGTTGCATACCTTATGGGACTTACGGATGAGGATTTGCAGCGTGACAGGGATGAGGTGCTTGATTCAAATGTTGAGTCTATACGCGCTCTCGCACCTTATGTTGAGGCAGCAGTTGACGGAGGCATTATATGTGCAATCGGAGATGAGAATAAGATTGAAAATGCGGCTGATAACTTTAAGACAGTTCTTAGCGTATTTTAGTATATATACGGAGGATTAAATGACGGATAATTATAAATCAGGCTTTGTTGCAATTATAGGTCGTCCTAATGTAGGTAAGTCAACTCTTATGAACAGGCTTATAGGACAAAAGATTGCGATAACCAGCAATAAGGCACAGACTACGAGAAACAGAATACAGACTGTATATACGGATGACGAGGCACAGCTTGTGTTCCTTGATACACCGGGTATAAACAAAGCTAAAAATAAGCTTGGTGAATACATGATGAATGTAGCTCACGGTACATTGTCAGAGGTAGATGTTGTTATGTGGATTGTGGAGCCGACAACATTTATCGGTGCCGGAGAGCGTCATATCATAGAAACTCTTGATAAGGTTAAGACACCTGTTATTCTTGTTATAAACAAGACGGATTCGGTGGAGGAGCAGGCAATATTTGATGCGATAAACACCTACAAGGAGGTTTATAACTTCGAGGCTATAGTTCCTGTGTCTGCACTTAAGGGTAAGAATACAGACGAGCTTATAAAGACCTTGAAGAAGCTTCTTCCATATGGACCACAGTTTTATGATGAAGATACTGTGACAGACCAGCCGGAGAGACAGATAGTATCAGAGCTTATCAGAGAACAGGCACTAAGAATGCTTGATAAGGAGATTCCGCATGGAATTGCTGTCGTGATTGACAGGATGAAGGAGAGACCTGACGGCAGACTTATTGATATAGATGCCACAATAATATGTGAGAGAGATTCACACAAGGGTATTATAATCGGTAAGCAGGGTGCTATGCTCAAGAAGATAGGAACAAAGGCGAGAGTCAGTATGGAGAATCTTCTTGACACGAAGGTAAACCTTAAGCTCTGGGTTAAGGTTAAGAAGGACTGGAGAGACAGCGACACACTTATTAGGAATTATGGCTACAGAGATGAGTAGATAATATAAGGAGGATAAAACTATTGGGCAAAGAAACATCTGACAACATCATTGAACTTAAGAACATTACCAAGAGATTTGAGGACGGATTTATAGCTGTGGACGATTTTAATCTGACGGTTAAAAGAGGCGAGTTCGTCACATTTCTTGGACCTTCAGGATGCGGCAAAACGACAACACTTAGAATGATAGCAGGATTTGATATACCGAGTGAGGGTGAGATACTGTTGGATGGAAAGGATATCAGTAGTCTGCCTCCTAACAAGAGACCAATCAATACTGTGTTCCAGAGATATGCGTTGTTCCCACATCTGGATATATACGACAATATTGCGTTTGGGTTAAAGCTTAAGAAGATGTCTAAGGCTGAGATAGACAAGAAGGTTAAGCGTGTGCTTGAGATGGTTGATTTGGAGGGCTTTGAGAAGAGAAAGGTTCAGACCTTATCAGGTGGTCAGCAGCAGAGAATAGCTATCGCGAGAGCACTTGTAAATGAGCCGGAGATACTTCTCTTAGATGAGCCTCTTGGAGCTCTTGACCTTAAGATGAGAAAGGAAATGCAGCTAGAGCTAATCAGTATGCATGAGAAGCTCGGCATAACATTTATATATGTTACACATGATCAGGAGGAAGCGCTTACAATGTCAGACAAGATTGTTGTCATGTCAGAGGGAAGGATGCAGCAGATAGGAACTCCTGAGGATATATATAATGAGCCTAAGAATGCATTTGTTGCGGACTTTATAGGTGAGAGTAATATCTTTAACGGAATTATGACGGGAGACAAAAAGGTTCGTTTCTGCGGTGCTGAGTTTGACTGCGTGGATGATGTCCCTAATGGAACTCTTATAGATGCGGTTGTAAGACCTGAGGATATTGTGATAACCACACCTGAGCTTGGAATGATACAGGGTGATGTTATTTCAGTTATATTTAAGGGCGTGCATTACGAGATAACAGTAATGTCAGGAAAGAACGAGATAGTTATACAGTCAACTAAGGCTGCAAAGACAGGCGACCATGTAGGTCTTGTTATAGAACCTGATGGAATCCATATTATGCATGCTGAGAACACTGTAAACAGAATAGAGACAGGTGTTGACAAAAATTATGAGCTTATATTCATGGATGGAGCATTTTCGTGTGACTTAACCAAGGTTGTGCCTAACTCTTCATATAAAGATGGGGAGCTTGTTGATGTACATGGTGATGTTATTGCTCCTGAGAGGATAAAGGTAATAATGTCTATTGCAACACACGATATTAAGATGAGTGACAATGAGGAAGACGGAATCGTATGTGGACACATAATCAACCTGATATATAAGGGCGACCACTACAGCTATGTTGTGAGAACTGATTATGATGAAGATTTTATCATTGATGATGAGGATTTGTGGAATATGGATGACTATGTAAGTCTTATTATTCCTGAGGACAAGATAACTTACACATTGAAGAGATAAAATCATTTACATAAGAGAAGGAGATAAGAGATGAACGGATTACGTTTTTCCAGAAAACAACTATGTATTCCATATTTGCTGTTTTTGATATGCTTTGTTGTTGCACCTCTGCTTGTGATTATATATTATGCATTCACTAACGGCGAGGGAAGATTTTCAACAGACAATCTTATAGGCTTTTTCAGCAGCCCTAATACTATTGGAACGCTTGCATACAGCTTTGTGCTTGCTATTGTAACAACGCTTGTATGTCTGCTTTTGGCATATCCGATAGCATATATACTTGCGAGAAGCAACATAAGACACAAGTCAGCTATACTTATGATATTTGTTATGCCTATGTGGATTAACTTTACGCTTAGAATTACAGCTCTTAAGGAGATACTTACTCTGATTGAGGGTAATCTTGCGTACTATCCATTTTTGAATTCGGTTATAGGTATGACATATGACTTTTTACCATTTATGATATTGCCTATATACACGACAATAATGAAGCTTGACAACAGCCTTCTTGAGGCTGCAAATGACCTTGGGGCAAGCAGTATACAGACCTTCATAAAGGTTACTCTTCCTCTTTCTGTTCCGGGAATTATAAGTGGTATAGTGATGGTATTTCTTCCATCAATGACGAATTATGTTGTACTTGATATGCTTTATAACAGCACATACATTATGGGAAGCCTGATAGGAAGCTATTTTGCGGCATACGACTGGCACAATGGCTCTATGATAGCTCTCATATTGCTGCTTATAATATTGATATTTACACTGGCAACAAGCCGTTACTCAGAGGAGGATAATAGCAGGGGAGGTGCAATGTTATAATGAAAAGAAGATTGGGATATGCATTTCTCGTTGTTATGTTGATTGTTATATATCTGCCTATACTTATTCTTGCAGTATACAGCTTCACAGACTCGGCAAATATTGGTACGATACACGGATTTTCAGTTCAGAACTATGTGACCTTGTTCACTAAGCCTGAGCTGTCAGACATGATATGGGGTACTGTTATACTTGCGCTTGTCTCGGCAGCAATAGCAACCCTTCTTGGAACACTCGGTGCAATAGGTACATTTTATTCTAAGAAGGCTACGCAGAATGTGGTTAATATGATGAATCAGATACCTGTTGTAAATGCTGATGTAGTTACAGGATTTTCTATATGTATACTGCTTATTGTAGTGTGTAACGTAAGCAAGGAGACATATGTTCCACTTGTCGTAGGTCACGTTGTGCTTTCGGCACCATTTGTGTACCTTGCAGTAGTGCCTAAATTAAAGCAGATGGACTCAAGTCTTTATGAGGCTGCATTAGACCTCGGTGCTTCGCCTGCACAGGCATTGTCCAAGGTTGTAATACCTCAGATTGCCCCTGGAATTATATCAGGCTTTGCACTTGCAGTTACACTTTCGCTGGATGATTACTTTATTGCAAGCTATACCAAGCCTGCTACATTTGACACAATAAGTACCTACGTTGTAAATGCGACAAAGGGCTCTCACACAGAGATAAAAACAGCACTTTGGGCATTATCAACTATTATTTTCCTGATAGTTATAGTTATTGCTCTGGCTATGAATATGGCTGGAAGGAAAAAGGAGGGCAACGAATGATGAAATACAGACATAAAAAGGCTATTAACAGAGTTGTTGCTCTTGTCCTTTCTGTAATAATGACATTTGCATTTGTCAATGTCGGAGTATTTTCAGGCAGGGAAATGACAGCCTATGCCAAGGATGATGTGATTACCCTTCGCGTATGTAACTGGGAGGAGTATATCGACCTTGGTGAATGGGACGAGGATGAGAAGATGGAGCTTGACAATGGAAGCACAATATTTGGTGAGAATTCCATGGTTAGTGATTTTGAAGATTGGTACTATGAAACCTATGGAAAGCGTGTAAAGGTTGAGTATTCATGCTTTGGTACTAACGAGGATTTATATAATCAGCTCACACTTGGAGATGTATATGACCTTGTGTGTCCTTCTGATTATATGATAATGAAGCTTATGGCTGAGAAGAAGCTTGAGCCGTTTTCCGACCAGTTCTATGATGAATCTAATGATGAGAACTATTATGTAAGAGGCGTATCTGACTATATAAGAGATACCTTTGATGAAAATGAGATTAATGGCGAGAGCTGGAGTAAATATGCGGCTGGATATATGTGGGGAGTTACCGGTGTTCTCTATAATCCTGATGAGATTACTGAGGAGGAGGCTTCCACATGGAATATATTCAATAATGAGAAGTTTAAAAGACAGATTACAATCAAGGATAATGTAAGAGATTCATATTTTGCGGCACTCGGAGCACTTCGCTCAGAGGAGCTTATGGATGAGGATTTTATCAATCAGCCAGATTACCATGACCACCTTATGGAGGTTATGAACGATGTATCACCTGACACTATAGCTGATGTTGAGGCACTGTTGCAGGATATACAGGATAATGTATACTCATTTGAGACTGACAGCGGAAAGGCTGACATGATAAGTGGAAAGGTGCTTGCCAACTATCAGTGGTCAGGAGATGCTGTGTACGCAATGGATCAGGCAGAGGAAGATGACTTTTATCTTGATTTTGCTGTGCCGCAGGAATGTACTAATCTGTGGTTTGACGGATGGGTAATGCTTAAGAGCGGAATTGAGGGTGATGCTGATAAGAAGCAGGCGGCAGAGGCATTTGTAAATTATCTGTCGCGTCCTGACAATGCAGTCAGAAATATGTACTATATAGGTTATACCTCAGTTATCTCAGGAGGAGATGACAGTACAGTATTTGATTATATAAACTGGTGTTATGGAGCAGAGGATGATGAGACAGACACCGTAGAATATCCTGTGGGATTTTTCTTCTGTGGAGATAATGATAATACTGATTATATGATAACTGCACCTGCCGATCAGGCAAAAAGACAGTTGTTTGCACAATACCCGTCACAGGATGTATTAGAGAGAAGCGCGATAATGCAGTATTTTGATGATACGGCAAACAAAGAGATAAACCAGATGTGGATAAATGTAAGATGCTATAATATTAATGACGTCCCTGCATATGTCTGGATTATTGTGTGTGTTATCATTATACTTGTTGTATCATTTATAGTACGAATGAGAGTAAAGCACAGACATTGATGATATTTGGAAGCATGAAGGAAAAGCTGTGAAAGAAGAATATGTTGTTACAGGTATAATTTTATATACGGCACTTGTCGGAGAGTATGATAAGCGCCTTGTCGTCCTCACAAAGGAGCGCGGCAAGATTACCATTTTCTCAAATGGCTCAAGGAGACCTAACAGTATGCTAAGGGCGGCAAGCCAGAGCTATGTTATGGGTAAATTTACCGTTACAGCAAACAGAGATTCCTACAATCTTGTTAAGGCTGAGGTTGATGAGTATTTTTCAGAGCTTGCGTACGATATGGAGAAAATGTGCTATGCGTCATATTTTTGCGAGTTTATGTCCTACTATACAAGGGAAGGAATGTATTGCACAAACCATCTGAATCTTCTCTATGTCACGCTTAAAGCAGTAGTGCTTGGCAATGTATCTTACAGTCTGATTAAGGATATATATGAGATAAGGCTTATGGATATAGAGGGACAGGGTATACACGCATATAAATGTGTTGGCTGTAACTCGGAGGATGTGAGATATTTCAGCGCAGCGAGAGGCGGACTTCTTTGTGCTTCGTGTGCCATGAAATATAAGATAAGTGACAAGGTTTCTGACACGCTTATATACACACTTAAATATATACTGTCATCACCGTATGGAAAGCTATACAGCTTCAAGCTTACCGAGGAAGCAGAGAGGGAGCTTGACTATGTGTGTGACAGATTCAGACGACAATATGTAGACAAAAATTTCAAATCTTTGGAAATTCTTTCGTCTTTAGCTTGAAATATTTATATATTATATGTAAAATGTTACTGTTTCATATAATCCTGCACACACCGGTGTGGGAGGAAGAGAGGTTAATAATACAATGGAAAAGACAATGGAGAAAGTTGTTGCACTCGCGAAATCAAGAGGTTTTATCTATCCGGGTTCAGAGATTTATGGTGGACTTGCTAACACATGGGATTATGGTAATCTTGGTGTTGAGTTTAAGAACAACGTCAAGAAAGCATGGTGGAAGAAGTTCATTCAGGAGAATCCATACAATGTAGGTGTTGATTGTGCCATATTGATGAATCCTCAGACATGGGTTGCCTCAGGCCACGTTGGCGGTTTCTCAGATCCGCTTATGGATTGTAAGGAGTGTCATGAGAGATTCCGTGCCGATAAGGTAATCGAGGATTACATGCAGGAGAACGGCATTGAGATAGAGGGTAGTGTTGATGGCTGGACTAAGAACCAGATGGCAGATTATATTGAGGAGAAGCACATCTGCTGTCCAAGCTGTGGAAAGCACAACTTTACAGATATAAGAGAATTTAACCTTATGTTCAAGACATTTCAGGGTGTTACAGAGGACTCTGCTGCAACTCTTTACCTCAGACCAGAGACAGCACAGGGTATCTTCGTAAACTTCAAGAATGTACAGAGAACATCAAGAAAGAAGATTCCATTTGGTATCGGACAGATAGGTAAGTCATTCAGAAATGAGATTACACCTGGTAACTTCACATTCCGTACAAGAGAGTTCGAGCAGATGGAGTTAGAGTTCTTCTGTGAGCCTGATACAGACCTTGAGTGGTTCAAGTATTGGAAGGATTTCTGTATTAACTGGCTGAAGGAGCTCGGAATCAAGGAAGACGAGATGCGTTATCGTGACCATGATCCTGCTGAGCTTGCTTTCTACAGTAAGGCTACAACAGATATCGAGTTCTTATTCCCATTTGGCTGGGGTGAGCTCTGGGGTATTGCTGACAGAACAGATTATGATTTGACACAGCACCAGAACACATCTAAGGAGCCTATGGATTACTTCGATGATGAGAAGAAGATTAAGTATGTTCCATATGTAATAGAGCCATCACTCGGTGCAGACCGTGTAACTCTTGCATTCCTCTGCTCAGCTTACGATGAGGAGAACATTGGAACAGAGGAGAAGCCTGATATGCGTACAGTGCTTCATTTCCATCCAGCACTTGCACCAGTTAAGATTGGTGTGCTTCCATTATCTAAGAAGCTTAATGAGGGTGCAGAGAAGGTATATGCAGAGCTTGCCAAGTATTGGAACTGTGAATTTGATGACAGAGGAAATATAGGTAAGAGATATAGAAGACAGGATGAGATTGGTACTCCATTCTGTGTAACATACGATTTTGATTCTGAGACTGACGGTGCTGTTACAGTTCGTGACCGTGACACAATGGAGCAGGAGAGAATCAAGATAGAGGATTTGAAAGAATACTTCGAGAAGAAGCTTTATTTCTAAGATATAATGACTTCTTAAAAATATAAGAATAATTAATATGAGGTCGTCTGCCATTTAGGTGGGCGGCCTTTTTACGTCGTAATGTCGTAAAAATGATTGACAACCTGATATCAACTGTATATACTGTATATAGTATATATATACAGTCCTTGGAGAGGGACTATAATCACTACTACTATATAATACGAGGAACTAAGATGGATATTATTATAAGTACCTCCCTTGATGAACCTATATACGAGCAGATAGTCTCCCAGATTAAGTCACAGATAATGAGTGGGAAGCTTGTGGAGGGGGACGCCCTTCCGTCCATGAGGCTTTTGGCAAAGCAGCTTAGAATAAGTCTTATAACAACCAAGCGTGCGTATGAGGAGCTTGAGAAAAGCGGCTTTATAGTAACATATGCTGGAAAGGGCTGCTTTGTAAGTGGACAGAATAAGGAAATTCTTAAGGAAGAATATCTGAAACAGATAGAAGGCTATATGGAGCAGGCTATAACTAAGGCTAAGCAGAGTGATGTATCATTGGAGAATCTGCATGAAATGCTTGACACCTTATATGAAGAGCTGTGATATATGACATTTTGTGAGAAGGAGCGAAGATATGGAGTATGAGAATGCCATAGAAATTAATAAACTTGTTAAAAAATATGACGGATTTACATTGGGGGAGCTTGATTTAAAGCTTCCTAAGGGCAGTATTATGGGATTTGTAGGTCAGAACGGGGCGGGTAAGAGCACAACAATTAAGTCGATTCTTAATATTGTCCGCAGGGATTCCGGAGATATAAAGATATTTGGAATGGATAATGTGGAGAATGAGAAGCAGATTAAAGAGGATATAGCTGTTGTTTTTGATACATTTCCATTTCATGATACACTTAACGCAGCTACTCTGGATAAGATACTTAAGAGAGTATATAGAAAATGGAACAGCAGCACATTTCTTAAGTATCTTGAGCAGTTTAATCTGCCGCTTAAGAAGAAATTTGGACAGTTTTCAAAGGGAATGAAGATGAAGCTTCAGATTGCGGTTTCGTTGTCGCATGATGCGAGACTGCTTATTATGGATGAGGCAACCTCAGGTTTAGATCCTGTCGTGAGAAGTGAGATGTTAGATGTGTTTATGGAATATATGCAGAATGAGGAGAACAGCATTTTAATGTCAAGCCATATAACAAGTGACCTTGAGCGCATTGCTGACAGCATTGCATTTATACATAACGGAAAGATAATAATGAGCGGATATAAGGATGATATATTGGAAAAGCATGGAATTATCAAATGCTCAAAGGATATGCTTTCCTGTATAGCTGAGGATGACATAGTAAGTGCAAGAATAAGTGATTTTGATGTATCAGTTATGATTCGTGACAGGGAGAAATGCACACAAAAATATTCAGGAGCATTAATCGAGAATGTCACTCTTGATGATATTATGCTTTTTTATGTGAAAAGCCAGTCTGGAAGGGAGTGGAGAATGTGACGGGACATTATATAAAGGATTTGTATCTATACAGAAAAATGCTTGTCATAATGGCTGTTACGTTTGTGTTTCTGCTTGGCTTTGGTCTGGCGTACAGATATGCATATGATTATGGTAATCTGGCAGCATATACGGATGATATAGTGTGGTCAAAGAGGGTTACGGAGATAACATTCACATTTTTGGCAGGATTTTTAACTATGGCTTTGTCATTTGGCTTTGTGCTTACATCCATAAACAGCGATATAACAAGCAGATATATAATGTATGCATATACAACACCCGATTTTTATAGAAAACAGATAAATGCAAAGCTTATGGAGGTGCTTACCTGTATTGGCGTAAGTGTATTTGCGGAGTTATTATATGCACTGATATTTGGTTTACTGTTTGGCTTTACAAATGTAAAAATTGCTCTGTGCCTAGGGATAATTGCAATAACATTTATGACATTTATACTGTGTATTGCCATTCCCCTTACATATAGGTTTAAGAGTTCGGATAAGGGGTTAGGTCTGGTAATGCTTGTAGGAATAGTTCTGTTGTATGGCGGTGTGTTTTTAATAAGCATATCTAAATTCCGCAGCACATTTATTGGTAAGCTGGAGAAGCTGTCTGAAAGAATAAGCGTGGAGGGCTTCGGTGTAGTGTCTGCATTTTTTTGGAATAATGCCGGTGCTATAACTTTGATTTTGCTTTTGATTATGAGTTGTGGATTTTTAATAGCTTATTTGGGATTAAAAAAGGTTTTGACAAGGAGTGAGCTTATATGTGGGGGTTAGTTAGAAAAGATTTAACTGTAAACAAAAAGGATTATTTTTTGTCAGTGC
>CAVELH010000054.1:0-13659 GCA_963616385.1 bacterium
GTTCCGTATACTATTTTCTTTCATTTTTCTACCAAAAACACTGTTTCTACAGGTTACTTGATGTTGACACATATTGTTTTATTTTGCTATGATATGGGCAGATTATTATGCTTTGAGGTGATGTCATAATGGCAAATAATATAATAGATATAGAAGATATTCCTCCATATCTGGCAAATAGAGTTAAACAGAATTTAAAATTCAAAACAGGCAATTTTGTATGGCAGGTCAGATTCAATATTCCACTTGATCCTAAGTCTGTGAATAAGGACACCATGTATGTTGTCAATTCCCAGAATCAACGCCTGCAAACTTATATCAGATACGACCAAAAAAATGACCTGATTGAGATTGAGCCGCTTGAGCCATACGCTACAAGCGAGCAATACACCCTGATTATTACCACCAATGTAAAATCACGCGGTGGACAGTCCCTAAGCGAGCCTGTCTCTGTCAAATTTAAGCTATAAAAAATCCCATATGTGTCTCTTATATGATTGACACATATGGGATTATTTATACTTAAAAGCAACCGTATAGTTAATGGTACTTTAACAAGGGAATTATTTCATTATTATATTACTGTTATACTTGGTATATCATCGGCTGCCTGAATACGAAATTGCATATATTAATATACTCGCATTGGTTGTCCGATGTTATTATTTGAATAAGTTCTCAATTATGGTCTCTGCCTTTGCATTATCATTTGACACGCAGAGAATTACATAGTTGCCATTTGTATAGATTACTGCTGATTCTAGCTTTGTCATCTCATCAGGAAGATAATCCTTACATGCAGCCTCCTGATCTGAAACTCTTGTCTCATATGCAGCCTTTACTGTATCTACATAATCGGATGATGCAGCTTTAATTACTGCAATCTCCTCGGCTGTAGCATTTGAATTAGTGTAAAATGCAGCCTCCTCTATCTGTGTCTCATCAAGGTTATATAATCTGGTCAATGCCATTGTCTTATCCACTGTCGCAAGAGTATCCTTGAAATCGCCATTATTAAGAATTTCATCCGCTGCTGCCTGAACATCAACATCGTTATCCTTGCTGTCATTAGCTGTTGCAAGACTTCCCTGCTCTGTTACAGGTAC
Organism: bacterium; assembly: GCA_963616385.1. GTDB lineage: Bacteria > Bacillota > Clostridia > Lachnospirales > Lachnospiraceae > Coprococcus_C. Next base: position 1,107 of record CAVELH010000054.1, read on the forward strand.
ATACTCTGTTGTTGTCTCACTTGTCTCATCCTTAGCTCCACCGCAGCCTGTCACCATAGCTGCAAGAGCAATAATCATCATTGTGCTGTATATTTTCTTTCTCATTTTTATCTGTCCTTCCATACCATTTATAATATATAGACATATATGTCTAGTTTTCTCAGTCCAATATCTATTTATAACACCCGATAATTTAAAAATCAAGACTACAATTTACACAATATGTCACACTTCGACATGGTATTTTTATGAAACATTTTCTGAAACAAAATATATCGCGATATGGACACGTCAAATGCAATATGATACAATTATCTAAATATGGATTAACCCACATCGAATATATTTGAAGGAGGATTTCAAATGAGCTTTTCAGCAAATATTATTGACTACAAAGGCAAGGATGTTATTGAACTTACTGCTGGTAAGTACAAGGCTATCGTTGCTCCGTTTCTCGGAAGTAATGTTATGCGTATGCAGGATACTGAGAATGGCATAGAGGTTTTCAGATATAACGAATCTCTTTCTCCAGAAGAGCTTCAGGCTTCAGCAGAGGTTTATGGATTCCCAACACTATATCTGCCTAACCGTCTTGCAGGTGGTGTACTTAAGGTTTCAGACGCAACCTATAACTTCCCTCTGAATGATCCACTTGGCAACCATATTCACGGTTTTCTTCACAAGCGTGAACATTCTATAGTAAGTGCTGTTGCAGATGACAACAAGGCTGTAGCAAAAACAGAGTATGTGTATGATGAAAATGACGAGTTTTTCCAGACATTCCCTGTAAGCTTTAAAGCAGAATACACCTTCACATTATCTGAGGATGGTTTTGATTACTCATTTACAATGACAAATACCTCAGACAAGCAGCTCCCATATGGTGTATGTAATCACACAACCATAAATGGACCATTCACAAAGGACGGAAAAGGTCTTGATATGCGTTTATATATTCCTATCGGAGAGAAATGGGAATTATCACCTTCATGTATTCCAACAGGTGAGTTTCTCCCTGAGACAAACCATGATAAGCAATATCTCACAGGCTCACAGGTTCCTGTGCTTCACGATATTGACAACGACGTATTCTTTGCAGAGGAAGGTTCATATGATGGAAAGCCTTTCTATGGTGCAATAGCAACTGATTCTGCCACAGACAAGCATATTTTCTATGAGGTATGTAAGGACTTCAAGTTCTGGGTTGTATGGAACGACAAGGGCGATAAGGGTTACTTCTGTCCTGAGCCTTGTACATGGATTATCGATGCTCCTAACCAGCCAATACCTGCTGACGAATCAGGATATAAGGAGCTTGCTCCAGGCGAGAGCCACACTCTTACAGAGAAGATTTATACAGCATAAATTAATAAAGCTGCCACTTATACGATTAACTCCAAGTGGCAGCTTATATTTTTATCTTTTATTATTATCTTATTTTTTTTATTATATAGCCTAATATGCACATACATATGATACCAACTGGCAACATCAATTTATATATCCATTATCTGTATATTATTATATAGTAGATTGTTCCATCCAAAGACTGCGATACAGCCACACCTATCTTGTCACAGTTAGTAAGATTTATAGGATTTTGGACATTGGCATTTATTCTCTCTATCTGTATATACGCATCTGATTTAACCTGACCTTCTGTAGGAATATTAGTGTATGGAAGCACAAGCCAGCCAGCATCGGTTATCTGTGAATTGCTCATGGCATCGGTCACGCAGGTTGTCACATTGTCTGTCCAATCATCATTTCCAATGTAAGGCTCTTCCTTAATTGACTTTCCACATTCCTCTGCAACAGCTTTATATTTGTCATCTATAATTAAATCTTCCTGTCCATTATCCTGCCTGTCTGCATTTATATCCGAAATAAGACTGTTAATATATTTTTCCCTGTCAGCATCAGTCAATGTATACGCATCATCAGTCTCCTTTGATGTTGTTGATTCTGTTGTTATGTCAGTGTCGTCTGATTTATTCTGCATAACGCTGGCTATCTGGCGAACCGATATTATCAGGCATCCGAGTATAAATATACATATACCCATCGCAAAGAACTTTCTCTTTCTCCGATAAGCCCCTTCCTCTCTTCTCATCTTAGCTACCATGGAATCAGGAACTCTGCCCTTTAAATTGTTGTCATTTTCATGAGTTCCATCCATTCTTCCACATACAATGAAGAAATAATATAAATCAGACGCATTTTTTATTCTCTTATCTATATCCAGCTCCAAGCCCTGCATAAGTGCAGCCTCTATCTCTGGACTTATGTCAACTCCAAGAACTGATGGCGGACAGACAACTGCACCCTCCATCCTCTCCTTCGCACTTGGTATTCCCCTTCCGGTTATCATCCTGTAAAATGTCACGCACAGTGCATAGATATCTGAGTAAGTTCCCATATCTCCTGCATAACCACTCTGTTCTGGTGGAGAATAAGTTTTCTTATATGCATTGGTTCCGGAATTTATATCCCTTATATCACGAACTGCACCAAAATCTATAAGCTTCACCATACCGTTTGTCGTGAGCATTATGTTGTCAAGACTTATGTCGCTGTGTACAAGTCCCTTTTTATGTATTCCGGCAAGTGTTTTTATAACCGGTTCAAGAAGTTTTAGTGCCTCATCAACAGATATCTTTCCACCCTTTTCTGCCATATATGTCTTAAGAGATTTTCCTGACAAAAATTCCATGACAATATACGCTGTGTTATTCTCCTGAAAATAATGTATTACCTTTACAACGCCATTTTGCTCATCTAATTTAGCTAAAGCTCTTGCCTCAGAAATAAATCTGTCCCTCTCTCTGACAAATATTTCTCCACGCTTGTCCTGATAAGTATAGACGCTTACTCCGTCCTCACCACGCCATGCCAGAGAATCAGGATAAAATTCCTTTATGGCAACTCTCTTTTGCAGATTACAGTCAAATGCAATGTAGGTTATTCCAAATCCACCTGCGCCAAGACATTTTCCTATACTATATGTATTATTAAGAAGCGTGTAAACCGGAAGCTGTCCAGCCTTATTATTGTCGTTTTGATTGTCATAGCCACAATAAGGACACGCGCCGTATATCTCATTTTTTTCCTGCATACATCCCATGCAAAGCTTATTAACGTCCATATTATTCCCCTGTCATTTTTATATAGAAATTTATGTATTACAAAATGTATATCACAATCACAAAATATAACCAAATAACATTTTTATAGTAACACAGATGATTTTCATTGACAAATTGTTTACAGCCATAACTTAATTTATTTGTACATTTTGTTATCTTATTGCCACGATTTTAGTTGTGTTTTGGGCATTTTTATTATATAATATTGGCAGTGTTTTATGAAAGGAAGGTATACTACATGAAATTTGGTTACTTTGATGACGAAAACAAAGAATACGTCATCACATCACCTAAGACTCCTTATCCTTGGATTAATTACCTTGGTACACAGGATTTCTTCTCATTGATTTCTAATACGGCAGGAGGATACCATTTCTATAAAGATGCTCGTCTTAGAAGAATCACTCGTTATCGTTACAACAACGTACCTATCGATATGGGTGGCCGTTACTTCTACATAAATGAAGATGGCAACATCTGGTCTCCAGGATGGTCACCAGTTAAGAATACTCTTGATTCTTATGAGTGTCGTCATGGTATGGGATATACCATTATTACAGGTTCTAAGAATGGTCTTAAGGCAGAGGCTACATTCTTCGTTCCTCAGAATTATACAGGCGAGGTTCAGCAGCTTGTATTAACTAACGAAAGCTCAGAAGCTAAGACCTTTAAGCTTTACTCATTTGTTGAGTGGTGCTTGTGGGATGCTCAGGATGATTGCACTAACTTCCAGAGAAACTTCAGTACTGGTCGTGTAGAGGTTGTAGACTCAACAATTTATCACAAGACAGAGTACAGAGACAGACGTAATCATTTTGCATTCTATACTGTTAATGACAGCATTGACGGATTTGATACAGACAGAGATTCATTTATTGGTCTCTATAACGGATTTGACAATCCACAGGTTGTAACTGAGAATCAGTCTAGAAATTCAATCGCAGACGGCTGGTCACCAGTTGCTTCACACTGCAAGGAGATTACACTTGCTCCTGGCGAGTCTAAAACACTTGTATTTATTCTAGGATATGTTGAGATGCCTGTTGACCAGAAGTTCGAGGCTGATGGTGTTACAATCAACAAGACAAAGGCACTCGCAATGATTGAGCAGTACAACACTCCTGAGAAGGTTGCAGCAGGACTTGCTGAGCTCAAGGCTACTTGGGACAACCTCCTTGGAATTCTTAATGTAGATACTCCTGATGACAAGGTCAACAGAATGGTTAATATCTGGAATCAGTATCAGTGTATGGTTACATTTAACCTTTCACGTTCAGCATCTTACTTTGAGTCAGGAATTGGACGTGGTATGGGATTCCGTGATTCAAATCAGGATATTCTTGGTTTTGTTCATCAGATTCCTGACCGTGCAAGACAGAGAATTATCGATATCGCATCTACTCAGCTCCCTGATGGAGGCTGTTACCATCAGTATCAGCCACTTACCAAGAAGGGTAACTCAGATATCGGTGGCGACTTCTCAGATGATCCATTATGGATGATTCTTTCAGTTTCAGCATATATTAAGGAGACTGGAGATTGGGGAATACTTGACGAGATGGTAGCTTATGACAATGATATGTCTAAGGCACAGCCTATGTTAAACCATCTTGATGTTTCATTCTATCACATTGTAAATAACCTTGGACCTCATGGTCTTCCACTTGCAATGCGTGCTGACTGGAATGATTGTATCAACCTCTCATGCTATTCTGACCAGCCTGGTGAGAGCTTCCAGACTTACACAAACCCTAAGTTTGCTGCTGAGGGTGGTTACTCAAAGGTTGCAGAGTCAGTTATGGTTGCAACACTCTTTACATATGTAGGACCAAACTATGTCAACATCCTTAAGCACCTCGGTAAGAACGATGAGGCTGCTAAGGCTCAGGCTGAGATTGACAAGATGAAGAAGAACGTTATGGACAGCGCATTTGATGGCGACTGGTTCATTCGTGCATACGATTCAACAGGTGCCAAGATGGGTTCTAAGGAATGTGAAGAAGGTAAGATCTTCATAGAGCCACAGGGCTTCGCTGTTATGTCAGAAATTGGCAAGGATGAGGGTGCAGATATCAAGACACTTAACTCAATCGACAAGTATTTGAACACTAAGTATGGTCTTGTACTTAATAACCCTGCTTACTCTAAATACTATATCCAGTATGGTGAGATTTCTACATATCCAGGTGGATACAAGGAGAATGCCGGTATCTTCACACATAACAATGCATGGATTATCTGTGCTGAGGCATATGCTGGTCGTGGAGATAAGGCTTTTGAATACTACAGCAAGATTGCTCCTGCTTTCAATGAGGAGATTTCAGACCTCCATAAGACTGAGCCATATGTATATGGTCAGATGATTGCCGGTAAGGATGCCAGCAGATTTGGTGAAGGAAAGAACTCATGGCTTACAGGAACTGCTGCTTGGAACATGGTAGCTATTTCACAGTATATCTTAGGTATACAGCCAGATTTCGATGGACTTAAGATTGATCCATCTATTCCTGCTGAGTGGGATGGTCTCACAGCAACACGTCAGTTCCGTGGCGATGTATATGACATCAAGGTTTCTAACCCTGACCATGTATGCAAGGGCGTTAAGAGTATGGTTGTTGACGGCAATGCTGTTGAGGGTAATGTAATTCCTGTATTTGGAGATGGCAAGACTCACACAGTTGAGGTTGTACTTGGTTAATAACACCTAGCACTCTAAATACTTTAAGTTTAACAATATAAAGACTGCCACATCATGAATTTTAATTTGTGATGTGGCAGTTTTTAGGTTTATGCAAATATAATTCCACTAAAAAAGGACGAATGAAAATTCGTCCTTTAATATATAAGGTAATTCTATAAAAGAAATTACTCCTCTACACCGAGGTCCTTAAGATACTTCATAACATCCTCAACTGTTAAGATAGATGATAAATCATCTGAAGGAATTTCGCAGTTGTACTCTTCCTCAAGAGCCATAACAAGCTCAAAAAGATCAAGTGAATCAGCTCCAAGGTCATCCTTAAAAGATGTTGTGAGCTCGATATCTGCCTCATCTACGCTGAGCTGCTCTGCAATAATTTCTTTTAACTTTTCAAACATAATTTTATTCTCCTTTTTGTAATCTTATTTTGATTCTTCTTATTGTTCAATATACAACAGACACATATACATGTCAAGAATTGCTGTGCATTTTTTTAAAAACTTAGCTCATTGAATTTCTCAAGCGGCATTGGTTTAGCAAAATAGAAGCCCTGTGCTATATCACACGCTGAACCCTTAAGAAAATCTACATGCTCCTTTGTCTCTACACCCTCAGCTACAACCTGAAGCTGCAAGTCCTTCGCCATGCTGATTGTGTGATTCACAACAATCTTGCCCTTCTCTGATGATATCTCACTATCTAAGAAATCCTTGTCTATCTTTATTGTATCTACTGCTATATTACGTATTAAATTCAAGGATGAAAATCCCGAACCAAAATCGTCAACCTCAAGCTTAAAGCCCATAGCCTGTAAATGTGACAGCACATAATTAAGCTCCTCAGGTTTATCTAAAAACAATGACTCTGTAATCTCTAAGGTAAGCATATCGCTTGTAAGTCCATACTTATCTAAGAGTCTTGTAAATACTGCCACCAAATCATTATGTCTGATATGATATCTTGATATATTCACTGATAAAGGAACTGGTTTCCTGCCCTCATCAAGCCATCCTCTAAGCGTCTGGCAAGCCTGCTCCCACATATATTCATCTAATTTAAGTATAAAGCCATTCTTCTCAAAAAGAGGGATAAAATCATTAGGAGGTATAAGTCCCTTCACAGGATGAAGCCACCTGCACAATACCTCCGCTCCGCAAAGTGAATTATCCTTAAGCATATACTTCGGCTGCAAATACATCTTGAACTGTCCATCTGCCAAAGCCTTATACATATCACGTTCTATCTCATTTGTTCTTAGCATCTCTGCCCTGTATTGCTCATCATAAAATGCACAGAACTTAAGTACATTATCCTTAATAGTCTTTCTCGCCATTCCAGCTCTGTCACACATAAGGTTGATAGGAACATCCCTGTCTTCGACAAGATATATTCCATAGCTTGTATTCACATCAAACTCGTAATCATTTGATGCAATCTGCTTTCTAAGCTTCTCTATAGCCTTAACTATATCACCCTTCTTCTCGTAAGCCAGATAAAACGCAAATACATCTGAATGAAGTCTCGCATAATTATCATCAAGCATAAATACCTGCTGCATCGATGTGGCAATCATCTTTAAGACTTCATCACCCATCTGCATACCATATATATCATTGATACTTTTAAGTCTCCAAACATCAAATACCACAATAGCATAATTCTTGTCTGTGTTACACTTAAAGGTATTCTCAGCATTTATACAAAACCTTGTTCTGTTAGGTATTCCTGTAAGGCTGTCAATCTGACGTTTATCCTCAGATATATTATAGCCTGCACCACCTGTAGCCGGAGCAGTATAGCTTCCATCCTCTCCAATACTCAGAATAGTCATCAAAATAGCTTCCCTGCTATCAAACCAGTTAATCTTAGTAAGCCTGAGCTTAACCATCTTATCAAAAAAATCACTGTATCTTGTTACAACAGCAGGCTCATCGGATATATTGATAATAGGACAATCTATACAAGGAGTATTCGTAGTGTAAAATATCTCATAACAGGACTTGCCAATTTTGTCCCCGATAAGAGCATTAGCAAGATTATTCTCATATATAATCTCAAATGTATGCTTATCAACAACCAGAAATGCAAATTCTCCTACATTAAGTATAGAGTCAATTATGCTTTTTGCCTTGTCTATATTAAGTTCTTTATCATTTACAGAACCAAATCCCACTTTGTTATACTTCCATTTCCATAATAATATAATATGAAAGAGAAAATAGATATTATCACTTAAATCATAATATATTTATTACATAATTTTATTAACTATATTAATTGTAACAATGGTACAATACTCTGTCAAGATAGGAAATCATCTCCATCACTTTTTATTAAAATTATTGACAGTATATCTGATATAGGTTATATTATTAATAATAATTACTATTATTGAAGGAGGCTTTTATGGGACAGCCAATTAGATATAGTCATCAACGCGAAGCTATTGTTAATTTTCTGAAAACACGAAAAGACCACCCTACAGCAGATGTGGTTTACAATAATATAAAACAGACAATTCCTAACATAAGTCTCGGTACGGTATATCGCAATTTAAACCAGCTTGCCGATGCCGGAGTTATACTCCGACTTGCCTGCGATGGCAAAACCGATCATTTTGATGGTTGTGCAACCCCACATTGTCATTTTATGTGCAAGGCTTGTGGTGCGGTCAAGGACATAGATATTAATCCTATTGATAGTCTTGTAACCTCAGCACAGTCAAATACAGATGATACAATAGATGATGTTTCTGTATTATTCTATGGATATTGTAAGGATTGCCAATAAAATAGAGCTGTCTCACCAGAGATTTGATATATCCTATTGGTGTCAGACAGCTCTTTTTATTATTTTATTTTTTAATTGTTACTGAATCAATGTCACCGGATTCACAGGCTCTCCATCCTTGGTTATCTCAAAATACAGATGGTTACCTTCCTCTGTATAATATGTTGAAACAGGTGCTATTTCTCCTATTACCTGAGCCTTAGAAACCGAATCTCCAGCCTTTACACATACATTCATAAGCTGTCCATACATAGCTTCATATCCATTTCCCATATCTACGCGCACTACGGTTCCATACTGCTTTGTGTCCTCAACACTCTTTACAACACCCTCATATGCTGCAAATACGTCACTGCCCTCATCTCCTGCTATAAGCATACCAGGATTGCATTTATATGACTGTAAAGTTGCGTAATATACAGTTGTGTCCATGCTATAAGGGAGGATAACATTTCCAATTAAAGGCCATGAAAGTGTCTGCTCACCGTCGTACTCAAGCCCAACCTCTATTGCCGGATTAGTTTCTGCACCGGCTGCATTGCTTATTACAGGAACATCTGTCTCATCAGCAACAGCCTCATTTGCTCCAACATCTGTTATGCCCTCCGCATCAGTATCTCCTGCGGTTTCCTCTGTCTTATCAGTGTCAGCTAAAGCGGAATCTGAACCTGCCTCTGCAACATTTTCGTCATCAGGCTTAACCTCATCATTTGTGTCAAGCTCTGCAACATCAGCCTCACTCACGTCATCAAGCTCTGCTGGCTGGTTCAAATCAATTGCCTGCTCGCCGAGCATTTCCTTCTTGGTACTGTTATAGTTATATAGAGCAAGCAGCCCAACAAAAGCGAGTGCTCCCGTACCAAGTGCAATATAGAATCCCTTTGACTTAAAAAAGTCGGTAAATCTTTTCATAAAACTTATGCCTCCTGCTAATTTCCTATTAATATGAAATTAGTATGGACACATATATTTCCTTTTATTCAATTATTTTACCGGCTGTATTTAAAACTGCATTTTCATATATTGTTTTTATGCGTTTATATTTCGTTTCTCCCCATTTATCTATCAGGTCATCCTTAGTGTAATATGTAAACTCAAGCCTTGACGCCTGTATCACCGTCTCCGTTCCCATTTCATAATATATCTTTGTTCTGACTGCCACCGCCTGTGCCTCTATTACGTCCTCCTCACTGTCAGGAGGCACAAGTTCCGGCAGAACGCCTGCTATATACTGTTCCACGTCCATAAGCATATTTACGCCCTCTATCTGCATTAAAACATCATGTCCTGTAGAAAGCGATGAAACCTTAGACTCCGTCTCTCCATATCTTCCATTAATTATCGTTGTAAACATATATGGAAATAATATAATAACCGCGAGCCCTGCAAAGCCTATCATTATCTTTTCTCCCATACACCGCCCCCCGATAATTAAATATGTCTTTTTATACACTGATGTTATATTATACGAAGGTCAGATAAAATATAGTACCTTTCTTATATATGGTACATTTATTTTTAACCCTTGACACACTATATATATAATGTATAATATTTTTTAGGGTGTCTATAAAGTCACACGAAAGGGGTACACCACCTAGGGTGTAGTTTTTTCGTGTGACTTTTTTTATACAAACCAAATTAGATAAATCGGAGGAAGATACATTGACAATATGTGTAAATGGCAAAAGCATTACCCTTGAAGAAAAAATGAACATAACCTCTCTGCTTGAGCATGAAGGCTACATACCAGAGACTATAGTTGTTGAACGAAACGAGGAAATTGTTTCTAAGAGTGAATATGATAGCATTTTTACTGAAGAGGGAGATGTTATCGAGATACTGCGTTTTGTAGGAGGAGGACAATAATATGAACAATACTAACGACAAATTGATACTTGGCGGTCACGAATTTACATCACGTTTTATACTTGGTTCCGGAAAATACAACCTTAACCTGATTAAGGCTGCTGTCGAGGATGCAGGTGCAGAGATTATCACACTTGCGCTTAGACGTGCCAATACTAAACCAGAGGAAAATATCATAGATTATATACCAAAGAATGTAACTCTGCTTCCTAATACATCAGGGGCAAGAAATGCAAAGGAGGCTGTCCGCCTTGCGAGAATGGCAAGAGAGCTTGGCTGCGGTGATTTCGTAAAGGTTGAGATAATGAGAGACACAAAATATCTTCTTCCGGATAATCAGGAAACTATCCATGCGACTGAAATACTCGCAAATGAGGGTTTTGTTGTAATGCCATATATGTACCCTGACCTTAACGTGGCAAGAGACCTTGTTAATGCCGGTGCTGCATGTATTATGCCTCTTGCTTCTCCAATCGGCTCTAATAAGGGACTTGCAACAAAGGACTTCATACGAATACTTATAGATGAGATAGACCTTCCTATTATAGTTGATGCCGGTATTGGCAGACCTTCACAGGCATGCGAGGCAATGGAGATGGGTGCGGCTGCAATTATGGCAAACACAGCAATAGCTACTGCCGGTGATATTCCAGCCATGGCTGGCGCATTTAAGAGTGCTATAGAAGCCGGAAGAAAGGCTTACCTTGCCGGACTTGGAAGAGTTATCGAGCACGGTGCAGAGGCATCAGATCCGCTTACAGGATTTTTACATGACTAGAAAGGAATGTTTTGTATTATGGAAGCATCAGAATATATTATAAATCAGGATTACCTTACACCCGCTGCAAGGGCGAAAAAGGAGGAGCTTGAAAATAACCCGCTGTCACGCACTAATCACATGGAATATATGGAGGGCATGGAGCAGATTTCCTCAGATATTATAGATAAGGTCATGTCAGAGGTCAGCTCATACGATTACGACAGATATACCGACAGGGACATAGCAAGGGTAATCGCAAGCCTAAAGGACAAATCAAGACAAACGAATATGACGGGCTGCTCAGTAGAGGATTTTAAGGTTCTGTTATCCCCCGCTGCCAAGCCACACATCGAGGAGTTAGCCAGGCTTGCACATGACGTTACACGTTCTCATTTTGGAAACAGCGTGTACATTTTTACCCCCCTCTATATTGCCAATTACTGCGAGAACTATTGTGTATATTGCGGCTTCAACTGCTATAATCACATCAAAAGGAAGAAGCTCTCCATGCAGGAAATAGAGCACGAAATGCAGGTTATTGCCAATTCCGGTATAGAGGAAATCCTTATGCTTACCGGCGAAAGCCGCTCAATGAGTGATATCAGCTACATAGGAGAAGCCTGTAAGCTTGCAACTAAATATTTCAGGAATGTAGGTCTTGAGATATATCCTGTAAACACTGATGAATATCACTATCTACACGAGTGCGGTGCTGACTATATCACAGTATTTCAGGAAACCTACGATGCTGATACATATGAGAAATTACACCTGATGGGACATAAGAGAGTATGGCCTTATCGTTTTGAGGCACAGGAGCGTGCATTGATGGGAGGAATGAGAGGAGTAGGTTTCTCTGCATTACTTGGTTTATCCGACTTTAGAAAGGATGCATTAGCCACTGCACTCCATGTTTATTTTCTCCAGAGAAAATACCCACATGCCGAGATGTCTCTGTCGTGTCCGAGACTCAGACCTATTATCAACAACGACAAAATAAATCCTCACGATGTACATGAGACAGAGCTCTGCCAGATATTATGTGCTTACCGGCTTTTCCTGCCATTTGCGGGTATAACTGTGTCATCGAGAGAGCAGGCTCATTTCCGTGACGGAATAATACGCATAGCTGCCACCAAAATATCAGCCGGTGTAAGTACAGGTATAGGTGACCATGAGGAAAAATATGCCGAAAAGGATAAGGCTGAGAACTCCGGTGATGAGCAATTTGAGATATCCGATGACCGAAGCTTCATCGATATATACAACGCCATTAAAGCACAAGGT